>JANYJN010000713.1 GCA_025358475.1 Candidatus Solibacter sp. | reverse complement strand
ATGCCGGGGCAGACCTCTTCGAGCAGGACAATCGCGCGCGCCAGAGCTCGAGTTGTATTAATGGGATCCTGCGCCTTCTCATAACGCATGGAGGCGTCGGTACGGAGCTTAAGCGCCGTCGACGTTTTGCGAATGCCCGTGGCTTCAAAGTTCGCGCTTTCGAGCACGATGCTGGTGGTCTCGGGACCAATAGCGGTACGCGAACCGCCGATCACGCCAGCCAGTGCGACGGCGCCTTCGGCGTCGGCAATCACCAGATTCGCCGGGTTCAGCGTGTAGCTTTCGCCGTTCAGCGCTTCGAGCACTTCGCCCGGTTTGGCGTGCCGCACAAAGATGGTGTTGCCGTGCAGTTTGGCCGCATCGAAAGCGTGCATCGGCTGCGACAGACCCGCGAGCAGGAGGTTAGTGACATCGACAATGTTGGAAATCGGGTTCAGCCCCACGGCTTGCAGCCGGGATTGGAGCCATAACGGCGACGGACCGACCTTCACGTTTTCGAAGACCAGCGCCGAGTAGCGCGGGCAGGCGTCGTAGTCGAGGATCTCCGCGTTCCAGGCGTTGCCCGCGGGCGGCAGCAGCGACAGATCCACGGGATCGAACAGGCGCTGGCCGGTGATGGCGGCCACCTCGCGTGCCATGCCGTGATGGCCCCACAGGTCGGGCCGGTGCGTCAGGCTCTTGTTGTCGACTTCGAGCACAAAGTCAGGGAAGCAACCAGGGACGGGCTCGCCGGGGTCGGCCTCGAATTCCAGAATGCCTTCATGGTCGCGATTGATTTCAAGCTCGGCGCCGGAGGCTAGCATGCCGTCGCTCTCCACGCCGTCCACCACTTTCTTACCGAGCGGGACATAGGCCGTCAGCAGGCCGGGGCGGCAGTTGGGCGCGCCGCAGACCACGGTCCTGGCGCCCAGCGGGCCGGCATCCACCACCGCCTTCACGTTGTGGCTTCCGGGAATCGGCTCCACCGATTCGATGCGCGCCACTGTGGCTTCGGCCAGTAGGGCGCCGGTTTCCTCAATCCCCTCGCACTCGGCGGTCTTCATGGTGATGAGCCGTTCGAGCGGCCCGGCGGCCTGGGTGAGGCCGGGGACGAATTCGCGGATCCAGTTATAAGAAAATTTCACGGTTAGAACTGCTCCAGGAAGCGGAGATCGCCGCCGTGCAGGTGGCGGATGTCGTCGATTTCGTACCTCATCATGACGAGGCGCGTGAGACCCAGACCGAAGGCGAAACCGCCCCACTCCTCGGGATCGATGCCGCTGGTGCGCAGGACGTTGGGGTTCACCAGGCCGCAGGGCAGCAACTCCACCCAGCCGCTGTGCTTGCACACGGGGCAACCTGGACCGCCGCAAATCAGGCACTGGATATCGAGTTCGAAACCCGGCTCGACGAAGGGAAAATAGCCCGGACGAAGGCGCACTGTGACCTCGCGCTGGAAGATCGCGGTGAGCAGCGTCTTCATGAAGTAAAGGAGGTGCGCCACCGAGACGTCGCGATCGATCATCATGCCTTCGAGCTGGTAAAAGGTGTGCTCGTGGCTGGCGTCCACGCTTTCGTTGCGGAAGACGCGGCCGGGCGCGATCATGCGCAACGGCGGGCCCAGGCGCTCCATGCCGCGCACCTGCACGGGCGAGGTGTGGGTGCGCAGCAGGTTGCCTCCATCCAGCCAGAAAGTGTCCTGCATATCGCGAGCCGGATGGTCGGGCGGGATGTTGAGGGCGTCGAAGTTGTAGTATTCGGTTTCCACTTCGGGGCCGTCCAGCACGGTGAATCCGAGCGAGACGAAAAGGTCCTCGAGTTCCCGCTGGATGCGCGTGATGGGGTGCAGGTGGCCGCGGCGCGGGCCGGGCGCGGGCAAGGTGAGATCCAGCCACTCGGCATCCAGGCGCGCACGCAGGGCGAAAGCGTCGAACTCCTGTTTCCTGGCATCGAGTGCGGCTTCCAGTTGCTGCTTGGCGGCGTTGAGCACTTGCCCGATGCGCTTGCGCTCTTCGGGCGAGAGTTTGCCCATGCCCTTGCTAATCTCGGCGAGCACGCCTTTGCGGCCCACGGCGTCCACGCGCACCGCTTCGAGAGCCTCCGGCGTCGCAGCGGCGGCGATGCGCGCCAGGGAACGCGACGCCAGTTCCTGGATGGATTCGTCAAGCATGTTATGGAAATTTTATTGTAGCAAGGGGCAGTG
>JANYJN010000699.1 GCA_025358475.1 Candidatus Solibacter sp. | reverse complement strand
CTCACGCCGCCGGTAGTGCGGCGCCTGTCGAGCGCGGGGCACACGGTCTGGGTGGAGAAGGGCGCGGGTGATGGCGCCATGTATACCGACACGGAGTACCAGCGGGCCGGAGCGCAGATCGTCTATTCACCGGAGGAAGCGATCGGGCGTGCCGAACTGCTGGCCAAGATCGGGCGGCCCACCGGCGAGGAACTCAACTGCTCGGCACCGGGCATGGTGTTGATGGCGTTCTACCACATGGCGGTGGCGGACCGCGGCTTGGGGGAGGCGCTTGCGGAGCGCAGCCTCACGGCGATTGGGTGCGAGGTGATCCAGCAGGATGACGGACGGCTACCGGTGCTGGCGGCGATCAGCGAGATCGCGGGGCAGATGACGGTGCCTATCGCGGCCCACTTGCTGCGGTCGAGTTCGGGAGGGCGCGGCATATTGTTGGGTGGGACGCCGGGCGTGCCGCCGGCGTGCGTGGTGGTACTGGGCGCGGGCGCGGTGGGGTTTGCGGCGGCGCGAACCGCCGTGCGATCGGGGGCGCGCGTGATGGCGTTCGACCGCGACCCACGCAAATTGCGCCACATGATGGAGCACGCGCCGGCGGTGGAAACCTGCCTGGCCGATGAGGATGCCATCGCCGAAGCGGTGGCCGGAGCGGACGTGGTGATCGGCGCCATTCTGGTGGCCGGGATGCGGCCGCCGCACGTGGTCACGCGCGCCATGGTGGAGCGTATGAAGAAGGGGTCGGCGGTAATCGACGTGGCCATCGACCAGGGCGGTTGCATAGAAACCAGCAGGCCCACCACCATTACCGATCCCACTTTTTCCTACAAGGGAGTGACCCACTTCTGCGTACCCAACTTCACGGCGGATCTGGGGCGCTCGGCGTCGGTAGCCGTGGGGCAGGCCATGCTGCCCTACGTGCTGACCATCGCCAAACACGGCGTGGAAGGCGCCATCGAAAAATGTCCTGAATTGGCCCGTGGCGTCTATACGCTGCGCGGGAGGCGCCCATGACGGGGGATTACCGGTCGCGGATAATGCCAGCGGATGTGGCGCTGGCGGAGTTGCGCAGCGGACAGCGGGTTTACGTGCACAACGGCTGCGGGGAACCGGTAGAACTGGTGAAGGCGCTGACGCGCCGCGGAGCGGAACTGGAGGATGTGGAGGTGATGCACCTGGCGACCATGGGGATCGCCGACTACATTCTTCCGGAATACGAAGGCCATTTCCGGCACAACGCCCTGTTCATTGGCGGCAATGTGCGCAAGGCAGTGCAGGAGGGGCGTGCGGATTATACGCCGATCTTCCTAAGCGAAATCGAGGAGCTGTTTACGTCGCGGGCTATCGAGATCGACGTGTGCCTGTTGCAGTGTACGCCGCCGGATCCCTACGGGTACATGAGCCTGGGGCCTAGCATCGACGTTTCACTGACGGCGGCGCAGTGCGCCCGCCACGTGATTGTGGAGATTAACGACCAGTGCCCGCGCACGCTGGGCGACACGTTCATCCATGTGAGCCGGGTGGATGCGTTCGTCGAGACCTCGCACCCGCTGAGCGAATATCCGCGGATTCCGGTGACGGACTTGCAGCGCGCTATCGGGCGGCACGTGGCCGGGTTGATTCCGGATGGGGCGACCATACAGACCGGTATCGGCGGAATTCCGGAAGCGGTTCTGGGAATGCTGCGCGATCGCAAGGACCTGGGGATCCATTCCGAAATGGTGCCGGACGGCGTGGTGGATCTGATCAAGGCGGGCGTGATCACCGGCGACCGCAAGACGGTACACCCGCACAAAGTGATCGCGGGGTTCGTGCTGGGCAGCAAACCGCTCTTCGATTTCATCGACAACAACCCGACCTTCGAATTCCACCGCACGGCGTACTGCAACGACCCGTTCCTAATCGCGCAGAACGATCGAATGGTAGCCATCAATTCGGCTATCGAGGTGGATCTCACCGGACAGGTGTGTTCAGACTCGTTGGGTTCGTCGCCTTATAGCGGAATCGGCGGGCAGGTGGATTTCCTTCGCGGCGCGGCGCGGGCCAAGGGTGGAATGCCGATTATCACGCTGCCTTCGACGGCCAAGGATGCGTCGGTGTCGCGCATTGTAACGACGCTGCGTCCGGGAGCGGGCGTGGTGACGTCGCGCGGCGATGTGCACTACGTGATCACCGAGCACGGGGTGGCGTATCTCCACGGCAAGACGATCCGCCAGCGCGCCGAGGCGATGATTGCCATAGCCGACCCGAAGTTTCAAGCGGAGCTGGAAGACTACGCGTGCAAGAACAGGCTGCTTCCGGCGAGCCGTTCGGTGGTTCCCGTTTGACCGGGCCTCCCCGCAACTGGTCGATTCTGCGTCGTGGACCAAACTGATCGCCCTGGAAGCCGCCCCTCCGCCTGCTACGGTCGAGTTTGACGGGTGATTTGAGATATCGCTACATAGATCTGTACCCGGTGCGAAGTCACGCCGCCCGCGCTGAGGGACACCTCGACGGTTGGCCCGTAATCCAACAACTGCGCGGGCAACTGGAAGTTGACTTGCGCCACGCCCGCGACAATTCCCGGCGCCGCGCCTCCATATACCACTTCGGCCGGATAACCTTGCACGTGGACCTGGCAACAGCCGAAGTCCACCGCGCCCGTGGCGAGGCGGCCATCCTGCCACGCGCCGAAGGGCGTCGTACCGATCCCCGTGGCCCAGATGGCGACCACGCTTCCCGGCTGTGCCGGACGATCCGGTGAGTTGATGCTGCCATCCTGATTGACGGCTGCCGCCGTGCCGTCGCCGCGTTGGAAGATTTCGGGAATCGCCGCCACCACGGCCGCCAGAAAGTCGGCCGTATCCACATCGTTGAGGCCGACACGCACGCGGACCGTGCCGCCCGACAGGTTCACGGGCGTGACCGCGTTCACCTGCGAATCGGACACGTAGAGCAGCGGAACCGGCGCACCGTTGATGGACACCCGTACTCCGCCCAAGGTTTTCGGCATCGTGCCCGAGGCGTCGGGCGCCGCCGTCGCCGGGGTCGTTGGGCCAATGTGCGGCCCGTAAATGGAGATCGCCTCTCCCCCAACGATGCGCCCGCCAACAGGGCCGAACGCCGCGTTAGCAATCCCGAAGATGCGCGGTGCCCAGGGTTGTGTGGGCGAGACCGTCGAGACCAGGCCGCCGTAACCGGCAAAGTGAACCGTGCCGGCGGAGTCCACCGCCAGGCTTGCGGCCGCGGTGTCGTGCGGCAGGATCGCACTGTAGGTCAAGGCCGTGCCCGCGGCATTCAGCGCCGCCACGAAATCCCGGCCCTGCGCCCACCCCTGCCGATTGGGAAAGTCCAGCGAATCGGTGGTCCCGCCGACCCAGAGGTTGCCTGTGGAATCGAGCGCGATCGCGTGTGCGGCATCGGTGCCCACGCCGCCAAGGTAGGTCGCCCACACCATGGCGCTGCCCTGCGGATTCAGCTTGGCGGCGAACGCATCCGTGCCGCCCATCCGTGCCGGCTGGAAGACGCCGGCAGTGACCGGGAAAGCCGCATCGGACGTGGAACCCGTCACGTAGGCGTTGCCTGCCGCATCGGCCGCGATGCCTGTCACGGAGTTAGCCGGATTGGTGTTTGGACTTACCGGGAAGTAACCCGGCCCCAGATAAGTCAGATACACCAGCGCCGTACCGGCGGAGTTCACTTTGGCCACGAACGCGCCCGTGCCTTGTCCCAGCAGCACGGCGCTGGTAGTGGGCAGGTCGGTGGTGTCGGTGTTCCCGGCAAGGTAGGCATTGCCGGCCGCGTCCACGGCTATGGCGCTCCCCATCGTGCTGCGGCTGCTCAGGTAGCAACTGCTGCCCGCGCCGCAGTTCTTCTGGTGGCCGGATATGCGCGCCGAATAGAGTATGCGGTCGCCCGCCGCGGAGATCTTGCAGATGAAGGCGGCGGACGTGGCGTTGATCGACCAAGGCGGCGTCACCGTCCCCGCCGGCAAGCCTGGCGTCACCGGAAACGCCGCCGAGTTAGTGGTGCCCGTGACGTAGACATTGCCCGCCACATCCACCGCCAGTGCCTGTATTGCCGCGGGGAAGTAAGTCGAGAAGAGTAACTGCGTGGCATCGGGGTTAAACTTCACTACAAAGCCCGGTCCTGGAGTGGATTGCAGCGCGTTGCGCAGCGGCAGCAACGTCGAACTAGTCGCTCCGGCCACATACAGGTTGCCCGCCGCATCCACTGCGAGATCGTTCGGCTGGTCCGTGCCCTTTCCGCTAAGCGTGGCGAATAGCGTGATCTTGCCCGCGCTGTCCAGCCTCATGACAAAGATTCCTTCGTCGCGGCTGCCGGCAACGTAGGTGTTCCCGGAAGCGTCTGCCATCACGCGCGCCACGCGATAGTCGTTGGCGTCTCCAATATAAGTGGTGAAATCGGCGGCTGGCAGAGCGGCCAGAAAACACAGAGCCGCGGCCGTGCGGCACAAGCAATAGGTGCGCATACCCCGAGCGTACCACCCGATTTCAGAAACCGCTGGCTGACGCGCGCGGCTCTGATCGGAGTGGAAACCGCGTCAATCAGAGCCGCGACCGTGAGAGGCCGTGAAAGAATGCGGCTCGCAGGCGAAAGCGCCTGCGCCACCACCGGCAAGTCGTTTGCGTGCAAAGGTGGGGCAGGCGCTTTCGCCTGCCGATTCCGCTTCCGGGCGAATATTTCACGGCTTCTGAGAGGCGTTTGTGAAACGGTAAGCTTACCGCACCACCAGCAATCGCGACACCTCGCGGTAGAGTCGCCCGGTCAACTCCGTGCGGTCCGAGGCCTTCATGCCAATCGTAGAGATGGGGTCTCCCACGCGCAGCACCACCTTGCCGCTGCGCAGATGGATTGCGCCCATGGGCAGCAGGTCCCGCATGCCCACGATGGCCACCGGAACCACTGGCACGCCGGCCTTGATGGCGATGTACGCCGGCCCCTCCTTGAATTCGTGGAGCCCCGTGGCCGAGCGCCCGCCTTCGGGAAAGTTCAACACCGAAACGCCGCGCTCGCGCATGATCCGCGCCGCTTCCAGCATGGTCTTCAACGAGGCGCGCGGACTGCTCCGGTCCACCGGCAAATGCCCGGCGCGCCGCAGGTGCGTGCCCAGAAACGGGATGCTAAACAATCCCTTCTTGGCGAAAAAGCGGAACTGCTGCGGCAGCGACGCCAACAGCGCCGGTATGTCCATGAAGCTGCCGTGGTTGGCCACGAACACGTAGACGCCGCGCGGATCCAGCTTCTCCAGCCCTTCCACGCGCACCCGGATGAAGCTGACGGCGAGCAGCATCCTGGCCCACGCGCGCGCCAACTGGTGTTGCGAGGTTCCGGTGCGGTCGAAGAACGAAGCGATTAGGGAAAGCGTTCCCATCACTACGGTGCAGAGCAAGATCAAGGGCGTGGAGAACACCAGCGAGCGGACGAGACTCATCGATTCGCCCACTATACCACCAGCATTTCCCGCGCTTCCGCCACCAGGAACAAAGAGCCCGTAATGAAGATGGCGTCTTCCGCCGTAGCGTCGTCTTTCACCATCCGGAGCGCCTCGCGCAGATTCGCGGCCGTGCGCAGATCGGGGTGCTCGGCCACCTGCCGTATGGACTCAGGGGCGAGTGCCCGCGCCTGGCGCGGCGCGGTAACGATCACCTGTTGGGCGTGCGGAAAAAGAATCCCGCCGATTTCGTCGACGGCTTTGTCGCGCATCGCTCCATAGATCAGGCGCACTCTCCGCCCGGCATAAAAGCGCGAAATGTACGCCCCTAGCGCCCGCGCGCCGGCGGGATTGTGCGCGCCGTCGAGGACGATCTCGGGATGTTCGGAAACGCGCTCCAATCGCCCGGGCCAACGCGTCCGCGCAATCCCCGCGACGATCTCCGGCTCGGCGACCCCCAACCGCGTGAGCGCCACGCTGGCGGTTGCGGCATTCTCCACCTGGTGCTCCCCCGCCAGCGGGCACACGATCCGTAGATCGAGCTCGCCAGAGAGCAGAAACCGGCTGCCGCGCGCGTCCAGTTCCAGATCGTCGATGCGCCACGCCTCTGTGCGCGCTACCGGAATCGAGAGTTGCTCGGCGCGCAGATCCAGCACCGCGCCCGCTTCCCTGCGCTGCCGCGCAAAGACCGCCGTTACCCCCGCCTTCAGAATCCCCGCCTTCTCGCCCGCGATGGCTTCCAGGCTGCTTCCCAGGAATGCCTCGTGGTCGAAATCGATGGGCGTGATGACGCACAAATCCGGCGTCACGATATTGGTGGCGTCCAGCCGGCCGCCCAGCCCCACTTCCAGCACCACCATCTCCACCGCTTCTTCGGCGAAGACCACCAGAGCCATGGCCGTCACCGTTTCAAAGTACGTGGTGTGCATGTCGAGCAAGCCATCGGCCAGCAACCGTTCCACCGTGGCATGCACCCGTTCGAAGGCGGCGGCGAACCGCCCGGCGGTAATCGGCCGGCCATCGATCCGGATGCGTTCGGTGGGCTCGGCCAGGTGGGGCGAGGTGAACAGTCCCGTGCGCCGCCCCGCCGCTTGCAGTGCCGAAGCGATCATGGCGCAGGTGGAGCCTTTTCCATTGGTGCCGGCGACGTGCACGAAGCGCAGACGGTCCTGCGGCCGGTCCAGAGCTTCCAGCACTTGGGCGATTCGTTCCAGGCCTAGTTTGGCGGTCTGGATTTCGTTGCCCAGCGCGTATAGGAACTGAACCGAGTCGGGGTAATTCACTCGGTACACCAACCGAACCGCTTCCTAAGGCGGCGAAGCCGGAACCAAACAGGCCGTGTATTTGACGCGGAGGCGCGGAGACGCGGAGAGAAGACCGCAGAGGAAGACGGAGGAAAGTCAACACCTGAGAACGCGGAGGCGGAGAGACGTGGGCTGGCGCCGCGCGAAAACCGCATACTTAGTCCACAAAAAAACGCAGCGCCGTGGCCACGTATTGTTTCAGTTCCAGGCGCGGCACCACGGCGTCCAGCATGCCGTGCTTGAGCAGGAACTCGCTGCGCTGAAATCCTTCGGGCAGTTTTTGCCGTATCGTCTGTTCGATCACCCGCGGCCCCGCGAAGCCGATCAGCGCGCCCGGTTCGGCCAAGTTCAGATCGCCCAGCATGGCGTAGCTGGCGGTGACTCCGCCGGTGGTCGGGTCGGTCAGGATG
>JANYJN010000694.1 GCA_025358475.1 Candidatus Solibacter sp. | reverse complement strand
CGGAGCAATTTCTGGCTTGATTTAAAACACAATCCTTTCCGGAACATTCGCTTGCCGGTAGCGTTCGTCATCTTGGCCCCACCGTTCCGGCGGGTATAATCGCCACGCGATTGGCAAACTCGAAGTTCACGTTGCTCACTGACAAACTCACCGCCGCCTGGCAGTTATCCGATTTTCCCGATTGACCGCAGTACTGACGAACCCGGGCGACACCGCAGGCTTGAAAAACCTTGACCGCCACGCCGGCAGTCTGGCCGCGAAAGACGTAACCTTTGCCGCTGATCGCGACTTCCATCTCAATGAGGTTGTCCAGATCCCCGATGACGTCAGCCCATTGCCCGCGAATCGCTTAGTCGCACTTGAGAAAGATGGGCCGGGAAGCTTATTGCCTGGTCTGAAATCCTGGGACCACTATAACCGTCACAAAATGAAAGCGGGAACATGAGCGGCCGGAGCGCGAAACTCGGGCGAGTGCCTGCTGCTTTGATTTTGCAGGGTTAAGCAGGTATTCGGAGGCGGCCTCAGGATAGCTGTGCGCGGTCCCCGATCGACCCGTTGGCCCGCTTCTGCCGAACTGGGTGGAATCGCCGAGGATTTCGATATACTTGTGGACACCGATGATTCCGGACAGTTTGACATCACTGCCGTGTGACCAGGCGGCTCTCGGCTGCATCCCATTCGCTTTACAGGCACGGCCGGCACGCTTCGGGATTGCTGGGGCAGGCCATCCATTTCCATCTCGACCAGGGTGTGTCCAGTTCAGAACTCCGTGATGGTACAAGAAGAACTCGCTAGACGGATTTCCCCATATGCTTACCCATCAGGATGCGGTGACGTTCAAGGATTGCGTACGCCCGCCCTCAACCTCCAGGCACATGTCGAGCCTAGGCTAGGCTGCTCTCAGCAGCAGCAATTCAGGACCTGATTCCAGTCAAAGGCGGTTTCCATGTTAGGCGTCTCGGCGAGAAGAGTAGAGAGAGATAAAGATGACTACCAAATACATTGAACTATCAAGGGATCTCGATGCGTATGTGACGCACTCTGAAACAAATGAAAGCGATATCGTTCGGAGGCTGATCGAATACGGATTGCAGGCTCTGCCCGTGTTTATAGAGCACCTCCGCAGGGATTTGCCGATCGATCAGGCAGAACGGCTGGAGATGCTTTTAAAGCTACTTCTGCGATCAATTATGCTGAATCAAGTGTCCGGGGCGGCAGCCAGACAGATCGCGAGGTTCCAGATGGAACTGGGATTTATTCTGAAGTACAAGTCGTACGCCATCAAGGCCGCAACGCCTGTTGGTTACTCGATATTTATCCAGGAGGAACGGCAGGGATTTAGTTTTCAAAGACACATCGTGCATAAGCTGGAGGTGTTTCATATTCTCCATGTAAGACCGGGAGGATACGTGTTCTTGTGCGACTTCGAGCAGTGGAAACGGATATATAAGAAGGATTCCTTTCAAGATTGGCTTGCCGGGAACGAGAATGCCGATTATGACAGGTACAAGTTTGTGCCGGCAGCGGGCGACGTCTTTGTGATATCTGAATTAGGTACAGTGCACACTGTCGTTGGTTGCGTCCTCGAAGAATATGCAACGGTATCCACCGATATGGTCCAGAGGTTGCATGACCAGAACATCGGTAGAGCTATTCCTCCTTCGTTCGATCGGCTCCATGCGGAGGAGGCGCTACGCGCGATCCAAATGCCGCTGACAAATCGAGCCGTGAGAGGACTTGAGCACCGAAACATTGAAGCTATTGTGCCGGATGCCATACAAGGAGGCGAGCGTACGGTCCTGTGCGATTCGTTCGTCAGAGCTGCCCTCTATGCCATAGCTCCGAAGCAAGAGACGAACCTCCAACGAGAAGATGACCGTGTCGTGCTACTCAGAATCTCTAGTGGCGAGGGTGGCTTGGCAATATGCGACAGTTCCGAGAGTCGGTCCTTGATACCTCGTGTCGAGGTGCGTACTGGGGATCTGGTTCTGATACCACCGGGGGTACAGTACGCGATCTCTAACGAGGCAGATGGATACCTCACGTACTCCGAGCAGTGCATCTCTCCGGCAGTCGCCTTTGTGTGAGGCTTGCGAACCCAGGGCTTTTCCGCCATGAGGGACTGGATAGCTCCGG
The DNA here is from genome assembly GCA_025358475.1 of Candidatus Solibacter sp. GTDB lineage: Bacteria > Acidobacteriota > Terriglobia > Bryobacterales > Bryobacteraceae > Solibacter. Next base: position 2,213 of record JANYJN010000694.1, on the reverse strand, counting down.
TTCGCGCTGTCGACTGCCGCCGCGATTGTCTACATCGCCCCGCCGTAGAGCTTCCACCTCTTCGTTGCCCGCCTGCGTATTGCGGTACGTGATAGCAGCGGTCGCCGGCGTACCGTCCCGTTTCGAGGAGGCCTACGGCTTGTCCATCCGAGCTTGCAACCCGGACGTCTTCTTCGCCCTCTCAGTGCACCGTGTAGCGAGCTCTCAGCGCGAACGGCGCGATCTCGATGTCGAAGTGGCTCCCATCCGTCCGCGCCATCTCATAGCTGCCGTGCATCATCCCCAGCGGCGTCTTCAGCGGGCACCACGACGAGTATTTGAAGCTCTCCCCCGGTGCCAGCACCGGCTGCTTGCCCACCACCCCGGGCCCGCTGACTTCCTCCACGTGCTCCGCGGCGTCCGTGATCACCCAGTGCCGGCTGAGAAGTTGAACCGTGTCCCTTCCCTGATTCGTAATCCGCACCGTGTACTGGAAAACCCATTCGCCCTCCAGCGGCCGCGAGTTCTCCGGTGAGTAGCTCGACATCACCTCCACCCGTATATCCTCCGTCAGTGCTTCACTCAACGGAGCGGGATCCGAACGCATATCAGCCATAATCGATCCTCCATCATACCCCCTCCCTTCCGCATCCGTTTCTCCGCTCCCTTCGCGCGCCACCCCGAGCGAACCCGTGAATTCCGATCCTTGCCTCCCTGGCGTTCTCCGCCTCTTTCGCCGCGCCTCCGCGGCAAGCCTAGCCTCAGCCCGCACCCCAATGCACCGCGACCGCCCCGCCTGGCTGCGCCGCGGCGAATGAGAGCCTTCCCCGGTATCGGCCCCCCTCGAAGGATTCTTACGCCTGCGAAGCCGCGATCGCCTGCTCCAGATCCCAGAGCAAATCCTCCACGTCTTCAATCCCCACCGAGATGCGCACCAGGTCCTTGCTCACTCCAGCCGCCAACTGGTCCTCGTCGCTCAATTGCTGGTGCGTGGTCGAAGCCGGGTGAATAATCAGGCTCTTCGCGTCGCCCAGATTGGCCAGGTGCGAGAAGATCTTCACGTGGTCGATCAGCTTGCGCCCCGCTTCCATGCCGCCTTTGATTCCGAACGTCGCCACCGACCCCTGCCCCTTCGGCAGATACTTCTGCGAGATGTCGTGGTACGGGCTCGATTTCAGCCCCGGGTACTTCACCCAGGAGATCGCCGCTTGCCGCTCCAGCCACTGTGCCACCGCCAGCGCGTTGCGGCTGTGCGCGTCCATGCGGAACTTCAGCGTCTCGATCCCCTGAATGATCAGGAACGAATTGAACGGGCTGATGCACGGTCCGAAATCCCGCAGGCCCTCCACCCGCGCCTTGATGATGTATGCCAGCGGCCCGAATACCTCGCCGAACTTCATCCCGTGATATCCCGGGCTCGGCTCCGTGATCCCCGGGTACTTGCCGGTCCATGCGAACTTACCGCTGTCCACGATGATGCCGCCGATCGACGTGCCGTGCCCGCCCAGGAACTTGGTCGCCGATTGCACCACGATGTCCGCGCCGTGCTCGATCGGCCGGCACAGGTACGGCGACGCCATCGTGTTATCGATCACCAGCGGCACACCGGCCTCGTGCGCAATCTTGGCCACCGCCTCGATGTCCAGCACGTTCATCCGCGGATTGGCGATCGTCTCCCCGTACACCGCGCGCGTCTTCGAGGTGATCGCCTTGCGAAAGTTTTCCGGGTCGTCGGGTTCCACGAATTTCACGTCGATCCCCAGCCGGCGGAAGCTCACGTCGAACTGCGTGTAGGTGCCGCCGTAGAGCGTGCTCGCCGCCACCAGTTCGTCGCCCGGCCCCAACAGGCTGGTGATCGCCAGAAATTGCGCCGCCTGTCCGCTTGCCGTCGCCAAGCCGGCGATGCCGCCCTCTAGCGCCGCCACCCGCTGCTCGAAGACGTCCGTCGTCGGATTCATGATGCGCGAATAGATGTTGCCGAACTGCTGCAGCCCGAACAGTGCTGCTGCGTGGTCCGAGTTGTCGAACGTAAAGGAAGTGGTCTGGTAGATCGGCACCGCGCGCGCGTGGCTCACCGAATCCGGCGTGTGTCCGGCATGCAGAGATTTGGTGGCGAACCCGAGTTCGCGGGCGGGAGTGTCGTTGTCAGGCATATTCGTACAGGATACTCCGTCCGGGCGGGATTCGCATTTTAGTGGCCCGGCATGGTTTTTCGGCGTTCCTCGCGGGCAGTA
>JANYJN010000663.1 GCA_025358475.1 Candidatus Solibacter sp. | reverse complement strand
GTGGCGCAGCGCGGATTTGACGACGCCAAAGTGCCGCTCTTGGGCGTGATGGGCGCGTTTGTCTTTGCTGCCCAGATGATCAATTTTCCGGTCGGCATCGGGACCAGCGGACATCTGGTGGGCGGCGCGCTGCTGGCCTGCACGCTGGGACCGGCGGCGGCGTGCGTGGTGATGACCGCGATCCTCGCCATCCAGGCGCTGGTGTTTCAGGACGGCGGCATCCTGGCGCTGGGCGCGAACGTGATCAACATGGCGATTGTGGGCGTGCTGGCGGGATACTTGCCGTATCACCTGTGGGGACGCTCTCGCGGGCGGCGCGCGGCCATCTTCGCGGGCGGCGCGCTCTCGGTGGCGGTGAGCGCGCTCGTGGCGGTGGCCGAACTGCTAATTTCCGGAGTGCGCATACCGGCGCCCGTGCTGCAAGTTTCCCTGGCGCTGTTTCTGGTATCGGCGCTGATTGAGGGCGCCATCACCATGGCGGTCATGGGCGCGCTCGAAGCCATCCAACCGACCTTCGTGCGCCAACCGGCGGCGGGCGGACGCTACGCGCTGGTGGCGGCGGGTCTGGCCGCGGTGCTGCTGGCGGCGGGCGGAGTCGTGTTTGCGTCCAAGGCGCCGGACGGCATCGAGCAACTGGCGCGTCAGACGGGCATCTCCGGACACGCACTCACCCTGATTTCCACCCCCTTCAAGGACTACGAAGCTTCGTGGCTGGGCGCCGGATGGCCCGCGCAGGCGGGCGCGGGACTGGTGGGCCTGGCGCTGGTCGGCGGCCTATGCGTGCTGATCGGGCGGAAGCGGTAGGGTCAGGGTGCACCACGTCACACTGGACCAATGGAGCCGGGGCGCAAGCGCGCTCCACCGTCGTGATCCGCGAGTCAAGATCGCCTCGGTGCTGGTGTTCCTGGTGGTGCTGGCCACGGCGCATCGCGAATTGGCTTGGTTGGGCGCGGCGCTGTTCGCCGTGCTGTGCGTGGCGGCCTGGCTGGCGCGCCTGCCGCTAGCGGGCGCGCTGGCCCGCGCCGGGGTGGTGTTGCCCTTCACGGCGGTGTTCGCCGTGGCCAGTTGGCTGGAGGGCGACCCGGCGCGCGGCGCCACACTGGTGATGAAGAGTTACCTCTCGGCACTGGCGGTGCTCTTGCTAGTGTCCACCACACCGCTGCCGTTGTTACTCCGCGGCTTCGAAATGACGGGCGCTCCGCGCTTCCTGCTTATGGTTGCGCAGTTTCTTTACCGCTACCTGTTCGTCATCTCCGAAGAGGCGCAGCACATGCGCAAGGCTGCCCTGGCGCGCGGCGCCACAATGGGTGGACTGGCGGGCAACCGGGCGCGATTCCGCGCGGCGGCGGGCGCGTTGGCGGTGCTGTTCGCGCGTTCGTACGCGCGCGCCGGGGAGATTCACCGGGCCATGCTGGCGCGTGGTTTTCCCGGATACTTCCGGCCTTTGACCGAGTTACACTTTCACCGGGGCGACGTGATGTTTCTGGTCCTTGGCGTGTTCACACCGGTAGCATTACGGTTACTTATCGAGAGGGTGGCATAATGGCCCCGCTGATCCTGGTTCGAGGACTAAGATTTCAATACGAAGATGGCACGGTAGCGCTCAACGGCGTCGATTTTCGCCTGGAAGAAGGCGAGACGGTCGCTTTGCTGGGGGCAAATGGCAGCGGAAAAACCACTTTCGCCCTGCACTTGAACGGGCTGCTTTCGGGCAAGGGTACGGTGGAAATATGCGGCCTGCCGGTCAACCCGAAGAACCTTGTAGAGGTCCGGCGTAAGATCGGGTTGGTGTTTCAGGATTCGGAGAGCCAGTTGTTTATGCCGACCGTTCTGGAAGACGTAGCCTTCGGACCGTTGAATCACGGACTAAGCCCCCACCAGGCGGTGGAGCGTGCCATAGCCGCGCTTGAGCAGGTGGGTATGTTGGCGGCGGCGGGCAAAGCGCCCTATCACCTGAGCGCTGGGGAGAAGAAGCGCGTGGCCATCGCGGGCATATTGGCCGTGAAACCCGACATACTTGTCCTCGACGAGCCGACGACGTTTCTGGATCCGCCGGGGCAGCGGGCATTGGCCCAATTGTTATCCGCCCTGCCTCAGGCCAAAATCCTGATTACACACGATATGCCCTTTGCCCGCGCGACATGCTCCCGCGCGGCGTTCTTCAGGCATGGCGTGATTGTGGAGGAAGGGTCGGTGGAACAATTGGCGCGACGCTATGAATGGGACTTTGTTGCGCCTCGCCCCACTTAGGTCTTCAACTGTGAAGGAATCTTCTTTTCATGTGGGGCAGGTTGGCAACCAGCCCGATGCGGTCACAGTCTTAGTCTCCGACCGCGTGAAGTTGTGCTGTTGAGCGCAACCGCTGCCTCACGGCCCAGGCTCCGATTAGAGCCCCGAGCGTCAGCCAGCGGGTTAACGGTAGCACCGAATCTAGATGTAGGTGCGCTATGCCGGTTGCCAGCGGCCTGGGCGCCACGCGGGGATTTAGGCTTCTTTGGCGGCCTGAGCGGCCTTCCTGCGGTGTTCCGCCCAGCGCCTCTTCTGCGCCGCCGAGATGCGCTTGCGCGCCGCCGCGCTCAGCTGGCGCTTGACGCCGGCGGGCTTCGGCTTGGCAGCCGCAGACGAGGAAACAGTCTTGCCTTTCAACTGGGCCTGAATCTCCCGAATCTTCTCTTCGATCCGCTGTTGCTGGATCTCATAGCCGACCAGGGCCATTTGCAGAGTGCTAAGATCTTGCGTGGTATTTCCTCGTGCCATGTTTTACTCCCGGAAATTCTATTATAGGAGAACGAGGCGTAGTCAAGCAACTCGAAGCGCTTTCCTGGCCTATAGTGTATAGGAAAACCTATGCGATTGGTTCTACAGCGAGTAAGCGAGGCCAGCGTAACTGTCGGCGAAGTCACGGTCGGCTCTATACGCATGGGATTAGTGATACTGGCCGGAATGGCGAAATCCGACTCGGAATCGGACATCGACTATCTTGCGAACAAGGTACTGGCATTGAGAATTTTTCCCGACAGTTCCGGGAAAATGAACCGGAATATCGTCGATGCCGGTGGATCGCTCCTGGTGGTGTCGCAATTCACCCTGTATGGCGATTGCCGGAAGGGCCGGCGTCCGAGCTTTGACGAAGCCGCTGCCCCCGAACGTGCCCAGGCTCTCTATAATTGTTTCGTGGAGAAACTGCGGCTCGGGCCGGTGCCGGTAGAAACCGGAGTGTTTCAGGCGATGATGGAAGTGCATCTGGTGAATCAGGGTCCGGTAACTATCCTTATGGACACCGCTGATCGGAACAGGAAATGATCGAAACCTACGGTTATGCGCGAGCCGGTTTTCTGGGCAACCCCAGCGACGGTTACTATGGCAAAACGCTCTCTTTTGCCATGTCGAATTTTCGGGCGCGGGTGCTGCTATATCCCAGCGGGCGCCTGGAGATCAAGCCTTCCAAGGTAGATCTTCCCGTCTTTGAGAACCTCGATGACCTATATCGGATTACCCGATGGCGCGGCTATTACGGCGGTATTCGGATCATCCAGGCACTAATTGTCCGCCTGGTGGATTACTGCCGCGAGCAGGGCGCCGAGTTGCCGGATCGCAACTTCACGCTAGAGTACGACTCCAATGTTCCGCAACGCTTGGGGCTCGGCGGATCGAGCGCCATCATCACGGCGTCGCTGCGCGCGCTTTGCCAGTATTACGGGCTGGAGATTCCGCTTCCAGTGCAGGCCAACCTGGCGCTGGAAACAGAAACCAGGGAGTTGAGCGTTCCCGCGGGCCTGCAGGATCGCGTTGTACAGGCCTATCAGGGGTTGGTATATATGGATTTCTCGCGGTCCCTGATGGAGTCGCGCGGTTACGGCGAGTACGAGCGGATGGATGTGGGCCTGCTGCCGAATGTGTATGTCGCTTACCGGACGTCGCTCAGCGAAGGCACCGAAGTGTTCCACAACAACCTGCGGGAGCGCTGGCTGCGCGGCGATGCGGCAGTGGTGGGCGCGATGGAGACCTGGGCCGGTTACGCCGCCGAGGGACGCGCCTGCCTGTTGGCGCGGAACTACTCCAGGCTGAACCAATTGGTGGATGCCAACTTCGATCTGCGAGCGAAAATCTACCAAATCGATCCGGGCAACAGGGAAATGGTGACCATGGCCCGATCCGTGGGGGCCAGCGCGAATTTTGCGGGGTCCGGCGGGGCCATTGTGGGCACCTATGACGACGAAGCCATGTTCGGCAAGCTGACCGCGGCGGGTGAGGCAATCGGAGTGGCCGTGATCCATCCGAAAATAGTCCTGTAGGACAGGCCTCCCGGCCTGGCCATCCGAGCCAAGCCCGGACGGGTACGCGACCTGGAAGTGGGTGCTTTACGCAAAGGTCGGCCAATCCGAGCCGCGGCCGTTAGGGAGCGTTCGCCGCAAATTCCAACCCTCCCTGACGGTCGCGGCTCGGATTGGGCGCAGCGGTGCTCCACTTCTGTGTCGTGAGCCAACCCCGGACGCGTTCTTCGACCGCTTCGGTGCCGCCACGCTATCCTGTAAGTCTCCCATGCCCCAGGGAAGCTACCTCTATTGCGACGTCAGTCTGCCGGTGCCGCTCGATCAGCCGTTCACGTATTCGCTGCCGGATACGCTACGCCATCGCGTGCGCGTGGGCAGCCGTCTGATTGTGCCCTTCGGAACCCGCAAGCTGACGGGGGTGATCTTGCGCTGCCACGACGATCCGCCCCCCGTATCCACGCGGGAGGCCCTGCGCCTGATCGATAGCGAGCCCGTGCTGAGTGCCGAACTGATGGCGTTGGGGCGCTGGATCGCCGGGTATTACTGCTCGCCGCTGGGCGATGTGCTGCGCGGCATGCTGCCCCTCTCCTCGGAAATCCGGCGCGGGAAGATCTGGACGCTGACCGATTCGGGACGCGATGCGGCACGCCAACTGCTGCTCGATTCCTCCCCGGACGACCCGGTATTGCAGATTCTGCGCATGCTCGAAAAGCGCCCGCTCTCCGCGTCGTATCTGGCCAAGATTATGCCGCTGGCCGATAGGGTGATCCGCGCCCTGGAGCGCAAGCGCTTCATTGTCGCCGAGGAGGTGCAAGTGGAGCGCGATCCGCTGCGCGCTCCCGCCGAGCGCCTGCGCGTGGAACTCGCCGGCGGCGGCGCCCAGGGGCCCGAGCCCAAGCTCACCAAGCCGGAGCGCGAATTGCGCGCCTTTCTGGAACTGCATCCGGGCTCGCACAATTTGAAGGAGCTGGAAGACGCCGTGAAGCACGCGAGTGCGGCCGCGCGCTCGCTCGGGCGCAAGGGGATTCTTTCGCTCAAGCCGGAGACCGTGGCTATCAAGGCAGCCATCCGCGCGCGGCACGAGCTGAATCCGGCGCAGCGGGCGGCGTTCCTGCAGATTCATGAGGCCATCCAGGCCAAACGGTTCCAGACCTTTCTGCTCCACGGCGTCACCGGGTCGGGCAAGACGGAAGTCTATTTGACGGCCATCGAGACGGCGCTGGCGGAGGGGCGCAGCGCGCTGCTCATGGTGCCGGAGATCGCCCTGACGCCGCAGATGGCGGGGCAGTTTTTCTCGCGCTTCGGTGACCGCGTGGCCATCCTGCACTCGGCATTCACCGGCGTTGAGCGCACCGAGCAGTGGCGGCGCATCCGCTCGGGCGTGGCCAGCGTGGTGGTAGGCACGCGGTCCGGCGTCTTCGCGCCGGTGCAGAACCTGGGTCTCATCGTGGTGGATGAGGAGCACGACGGCAGCTATAAGCAGGAGGAGAATCCGCGCTACAACGGGCGCGACGTGGCCATCGTGCGCGCGCAGGGTGCGGGGGCGTGCGTCGTCCTGGGTTCGGCCACGCCCAGCCTGGAGAGCCGCTACAACGCCGAGAAGGGCAAGTACACGCTGCTGGAGTTGCCGGCGCGCGTCGAAGCCCGCCCCATGCCGCATGTGGAGCTGATCGACATGCGCCAGGAGTTCCTGGAGACGCGCAAGCAGGAGACGTTCTCACGCCAACTGATCGAGGCGCTGGGGCAGCGCGTGGAGAGCGGCGAGCAGACCATCGTGCTGCTCAACCGGCGCGGGTTTTCCAGCTTCGTGGCGTGCCGCGCCTGCGGCGAGCGCGTGCAGTGCATCAACTGTTCGCTCACCCTGACCTATCACAAGCGCGACCGGCGCCTTTTGTGCCACTACTGCGGGTACGCCGAGAAGGTGCCCAGCCAGTGCCCGAAGTGCGCTAGCGAGCACATCTATTTTCTGGGCATCGGCAGCGAACGCGTGGAAGAGGAGTTGCACCGCGCCTTCCCGGCGGCGCGCATCGCGCGGCTGGATCGCGACACGGTGACCGGCAAGCGCCAGTACGAGACCATTCTCCAGGATTTCCGCGAGGGCAACTACGACATGCTGGTAGGCACCCAGATGATCGCCAAAGGCCACGATATTCCCAACGTCACGCTGGTGGGCGTGGTGGCCGCCGACCTGGGGCTCGGCATGCCGGATTTCCGGGCGGCGGAACGCACCTTCCAACTGCTGACCCAGGTGGCGGGTCGCGCCGGACGCGGCAGTCTGCCGGGCATCGTGCTGGTGCAGACCATCAATCCGGATCACTACGCGGTGCGTCTGGCGGCGGCGCAGGATTACCAGGGGTTCTACGAGAAGGAATTGAATTTCCGCCGCATGATGCACTACCCGCCGTTCGCCGCCAT
>JANYJN010000661.1 GCA_025358475.1 Candidatus Solibacter sp. | reverse complement strand
GCCCATGGGCCCGGTCATCGTGACCGCCGATGAGATCGAAGATCCGCACAAGCTCGCCATTTCGCTCACCCTCAACGGGGAGCTAATGCAAAGTTCCAACACCGGGAACCTGATCTTCGGCGTGCCCCAACTGATCGCGTTCCTCTCCAGTGTGATGACCCTGGAGCCGGGCGATATTATTTCCACCGGGACGCCAGCCGGCGTGGGTTTCGCACGCAAGCCACCCCGCTGGCTGCTGCCCGGAGACGAAGTGGCTGTGCAGGTGGAAGGCATCGGACGGCTGGTCAATCCGGTGGTGGCGGAGGGGTAGTTTCCTGCTAACATCATCAGTAGCGTGCGCCCGTAGCTCAGTTGGATAGAGTGGCTGACTTCGAATCAGCAGGTCAGGTGTTCGAATCACCTCGGGCGCACCATCTCTCTGGCGAGTTGACTTTTATAACTATCGCTGCCGGAATTGAGTTGCCGGAATCCGCGATCACCGACATCTGCCGGCGCCACCAGGTCAAGGAGCTGTTTCTCTTCGGTTCGGCTGCACGCGGCGAGATGCGGCCAGACAGCGATTTCGACCTCCTTGTCGATTTCCTGCCCGGCGCGCGCCCTGGATTACTCGGCGTTTCCGCCATGATCCGCGAGTTCACCACACTACTCGGCCGCCGGGTCGATCTGGCGGTCAAGCCGGCATTGAAGCCGCTCATCCGGCCCGCCGTGCTGGCCGATGCGCGGCTGATCTATGCGGCGTGATCCGCAACGGCTGAACGACATCCTGGAGGCGTTCTGGGACGGTCTCCAACCCAGATCAATTCGCGCTAGTGAAGCTCGAAGTCACGAACTCCGGCCGGGAAATAACCATCGGCGAATTCGGCGCGTTCGGTAGCTCCACCGGGACTGACCAGAAATCAATGGTCAGCTTCAAGTCCGAAAGGCTCAAGACCGGCCTGTATAGAGTGGTAACCAGCCCTATTAAGGCTGGCGAATATTGTTTCCTGGCCTCGCGATTCCCGCCGATCATTGTTCCGATTATCGGGATCATTTGGCTCCGGTCTTAGTTTCAGGCTGTCCCAGGCGCTCCGCTCGATTTGGCTTCGGCTGCTTCGGCTCCGGCTTGACCTTCAGCATGTCCGCCACAAATTCGTCAAACGGCAGTGGGTTGAGCGCCAGGCCCTTTTGGCTGTTTGGATTCATCTTCTTCTTCCTCAAGTTTGGCAAACAGCGGAGGTGGAATTAGCTCGCTCGGGACGGGTAAGTCCTCAACGCTTCTGACCGGGAAGTTCCACCGCTGACCTATTGCTGCTATATCTCTATCGTCAGAGATGATCTCAGTGGCATTTACCACCATAGCTATCGAGACAATCTGACGGTCGAACTTAACCTTCGTCCAATCAGCCTGCAATCCTTCCCGCTTATCTCCAGCGGCCATAGCCCGTGCGGTCCGCAACCCGAGTTCAATAGCGGCAGCAGCGTCAAACGCCTCCACCTTGAACCAGGGTGAACTCTTGATACGCTTTACTAATTCATCTGCCTTATTCGGAATCTTGACGATAACTTCGCTTAACACGGGAGCAGGTATAATGATCACATCATCGTCGGCGGCGATCCTCTCGATGAGAGCATTGATGCGCTCCTTGGCGTGCTTTATTGGCTTTCCCGTTTTTTGACTATTTACTGTTGATCCTACTATCCAGATCATGGATAGCGTGGTGGTGTCAAAGACTATCATTCACCCCTCAACTCTGCCATCGTGGAGGCGAATTCATCCGGCGTCACGCCAGCAAACATCTCCTGCATTTCGCGCAGCGCATCTGGCAAGGAGTGCCCGTCTAGCGGGGTGAAATCAATAGCAGTGAAGTTCTGCCGCTCCCATTGTGCATTTACCCGGTACCACTCACCCTCCCCAAACAGTCGCACTTTCCCTAGCAGTAGGTACGGCGCGAGTTTTCTGGCTAGCGCAATGGAGACTTCCGCCCTGATCTCACCAGTCTTCCCGCGCAGGTGGACGTTAATCGTCTCATCCTTGCCGCCAATCTGGTAAATCTCACCCTCAACACTGGTAGCTCTGCGGACGGGGCCAATTCTCTCTTGAACAGGTCGAAGCCTCCCGGGAAATTCAATGACCCGAGCCCCATCGAACTCTATATGGCCGATTGCATTGTCGTTGGCCATTAGGTCGTCAAGATCTTGTCGCGCTTTGAGCGCTGGCCTTGGGGCAGTGAGGGCTACTACTTCTTCCAGCCTGGCTCGCACCTTCGGCGCGGCCTGATCATCAGGGAATGCCACAAGACACGCGCTACCCTTCTTCACTCGGCTAAAGTGGACTCGCTCCTCGGACCCCAGAAGGATAGCGAACTCACGCATATAAGCAGCAAGACGCGCCATCGGTATGGTGTTCGGCGTAAACTCGTCTATTACAAGCAAGATTTCCTGCTTCGTCATTTGCGGCCCCCTTTCCGGCCAACTACACCGTTCTCTTTCCGCATGAGTCCCGGTACTTCAACCGCTTGCCGCCGGCCTGCTTGATGGCCAGATCGCGGCGTTCCACGTCCGACACTTCACGGGCATTATAGCGGAAATCGAACTCCGTCAAATAGCGATGCAAATGCTGCTTGCCGACGTGGTTGTAGATGCCGTCAATTCCGCGCTTCAGCGTGGCGAAGTAGCCTTCAACCGTATTGGTCGGTATGCACACGCCATCTTGGTAGCGGATGTGTTCTTTCGCCTATGGTTCACTTTGTCGTGCTTCGTCTCCGGTCCCATCTTCACCATGCAACTACTATCCGTCATCACATGGACGCCTTCGGCCAAATATTCGTCCAATACTGGCCGCAAATTCTCCTGCGTAACGCGCTTCATGTGCATCGAGCGCACCTTGCCGCCGCGCTGAACGAGAGAAACGACCGGGGCTTTTCCATCAAACGGGTTGATGCCCTTCGCCCATCCCGGTTCTTTTTTGAAAATGTTCTTGGTGCGTTGCTCTTCACTGATAGGCTTTTTGGGCGCATTGCTCGGCTTGTTCTTTGGGCGACGCTTGCCGCTTACGTAGGCTTCGTCGATCCCCACAATTCCATCAAGTTTCGATGACAAAGGCTCCTGGGTCATCGCGTACCGGACGCGATGCATCATGAACCACGCGCTCTTGTAGGTAACACCGATCATTCGGTGCATCTGGTGAGCGCTAATGCCTTTCTTGCTGGCACAGAGAAGGTGAAAGGCGAGGAGCCATTTGTTCAGCGGAATGTGGCTGTCTTCCATGATCGTGCCAACCGTGACGGTGAACTGCTCGCGGCAAGCCGCACACTTCCACACGCCCTTGCGCGCGTGGCCTTTGGCCTTCTTGTTCTCCAAATCGGGGCTGAGCTTGTAGGCTCCGCCAATAAGTCCGCAATGTGGGCATTCGGGGCCGTCCGGCCAGCGCTTCGACTCCAGGAACTCACGCGCTGTTTCGGGATCTTGAAAGGGCGGAGCGAGGATATCAGCGTCTGCCATGAGTCAATCATGCCATGTTGGCGTGGGTTTGTCAAGTATACTTGAAAGCCCATGGGAGGCGGCAGGAGTCAGAATCCAGCCCCAGCCCCTCCGAGGCCCCTAGGCCGCCCAACTATAGGGCCACAACAGGGGCGCGGTAGCATCCCGGGAAGATGGGGAATCGCGAATGGGGCCGCATGAAGCAACGGCCGCGTATAAAGCGGTGGCCGAAACAGCAGGTACCGGACCCGTGACAACATTGCGTTTCGATTTGGTCGAATCTCAGTCTGAAAAAGGGACCCTTTTCGATCCATGTCTCACTGAATCTGGCCTCCCAGTTTTGATTCCGGAGGCTCTTTCCCGCTCCGCGGAGCTCGGGTCTCGGCCGCCTTGCGAAGCGCCGCCACGTCCGCAATGTCCTGCGGTCTTCCCGCCGCAACCTTCGCGGCCATGAAGTCGGCGCTGGAAATGAAGTGCGCCGTGAAGCCGCTCGCGGTATCGATGACGGCGTCAACGCGCTTTTCCCATGCCCGGTCAAAATCAACGCCGTCGATCTCCAGCAGGATATCCACGGCAACTGGCTCGCGGCCCATCCGAAGGAACTTGCCCCGCTGTCCGAAATTTTCGGCGGTGAGTCCTTCCAGCGGCGCGCCGAATTTCGCTAGAGCGCATAGACTGCTTTCGCGTTGTCCGCAACTGGCTGAATGAGAAGGTCGATATCTTTGGTGGCGCGAGGCTGCGCGCGAACGATACGGCGTAGCCTGCGATGAGGTACTTAGCGCCGTGGGCGTTGAAGATGGACAAGAGTTCTTTGAAGTCTTGGAACATCGGGGGCCGCGCCCTTCATCGCGCAGGTGGCAAGGGTGAGTTCAGCAACCGCGTCCATGCGCTGCTGCGCGGACCGGCTTTGCCAGTACCGATACTCGTCAGCCTTCATTTCATCGAGGCTGTCATAGATGCGGATGGTCTTGTCTATGCGTTGGTTTGTACCACGCGCCGCGCGGCCATTCAATGGGCCGGCCGGCTTGGCTCCTTTTCTCAGTGTGCCACTTAATTAAGCCCAAGAGATGGGAATCCGGCGCTGGGGTCAGCATCTTATAGGGTGCGAACGGGCCGACGAGGGCGTCGGCCGCGGACCGGGGGGTCCGCCCCACAAGTTACTTCTTGGCGCGGATCTCGGCCAGACGCTTGGCCAAGTACTCCTGGTATTCCTTCTTCAACTGGGGATCGCGCGGAGTGCCGTAAATATCGCTCGATTTGTACTTGCCTTCGTCGAACTTTTGGCGCGTCCATTCGTCGTGAATATGCGTTTCGTCCGCCTTGTCCATGACCTCCTG
>JANYJN010000561.1 GCA_025358475.1 Candidatus Solibacter sp. | reverse complement strand
CTGATTTCGTGACCTGTCACGGAGATTCCTTGTGCTGATGGTGGTGGACTAAATCCAATTGTAGCGAAGGCGCGGCGGCAGTTGCCGTGGAGCAGGGTGTGGGAGTATGCGACGCGGAATTGGGTGAGCACTCCAGGTGCTCTGGGGCGGGGCGGCGGTGGGGGTTGCCGGAACGAAGCCAATTTGAGGTGAAGTGGTTTGGGGTGAGGGGAGTAGAGACGGGAAAGGGAAGGCCGGGGGGCCGGATTCGACGGGCGGGGCGGGGGCTGGGCGGCTTCGAGTTGTTGGAGGGTGTGGAGGGCGCGGTAGCGGGCGCGGCGGGTGGAATCGATACGCCACTGTAGCTGGCCGAAGGGCTTGTGGTTCTGGATGCAGGACTGGCCGAGGGGAAACTCGTCTTCCTCGCGGAAGGCTTCCTGGTGGGCATATTCAAAGAGCTGGGTTTCGGCGACGCCGAGGCGGCGGAGGGTCCACTCGCAGCGGACGAGGTCGTCGAGCAGGACGCGGGCTTCGGTGGAGTCGGGGTGGTGGCTCTGGTAGTACTCGTCGATGAGTTGCTGGAGGCCGGCGAGGTTTTCGGAAGGGAGGGCGTTCAGGGAGGAGACGGCCATGCCTGTAACAGAGGTGGGGCCGGTGAATTTTTGGGCGTTACGGCGGTTAGCTTCTATTTGACGAAGGGTAGACATGTGTAGCACCCGGGGTGTCCGAGCCAGGCTCGGATGGACCGGCCGTAGGTCTGTCCTACTTTGAGGATAAAGGGGCGGGGGTGAGGAATCGGGGGTGGAGGGCTGTAGGTGGCTGAAAGTAGGGGGCGAATATTTTGGGTGTTCCGGTAAATGGGTCGGAGACACGCCGCGTTTTCTGTGCGCCTGGGGCGCGGGTTTTCAAGGCGCTGACCAAGGTTTCCCCGGCTTCCCGGCGGACGAAGCGCTTGTGCCTGGCTGGCGCGGGCAGACCAAAAGGACGGGAGCGGCGTGTTACGGGAGGAATCGCCTGGCCCGCCCCCGAAGCTTCCCAGATGGCGACTTTGGGGGGCGCATGGAACTCACTTCCGTTAGTCAGGCCGTCAACGTAGCGTGTCGGACGTCAATACCAAATGCAAGTAACGCATAGGGCAGCGGATCAGACCCGGACGTCGAGTCGTGTGGAGTCTGATGGACCGGATATGTTTGCCTATCGCTGACACCTTTGCTTACTGCAGCTCTTTGCAGGCTCTTCAACCCCAACGCTAGTTAGCGCGTGTCGTGGGACCTCTGACCACGCATTATCGCGCTAATCTTGCCCTTCGCATCAGCCGATCGTTGAGGCCATTCGAACGGCAACCCTTGCGCCTCGATAGCTCCCCAACAGCGATCTAAATAGTTGCAGAAGATTATCGCTCGCTCTAGTCGGTCATGAAGCGAATATGCGTCTTTAATAAAAGAGCACAACTCCTTATCTAGGATCGGTGTATCGACGACGACAGCATCGAGATACGTAAAGGTACTCGTAAGTTCGTCGAGATGATACAAGCCCACCGATCTCAATCTCAAAGAGTATTCGACCGCGCTCTGGACTGTCGGAACCCGGCGCGCCCCCGTCTCCAGGAGCCTTTTCGTAAAGCACCTTGATATAGCAGCATCGATCTGCTCTGGAGTGAAGCCGAGCCCTTGCAGATATGCGAAGATGCGGCTTGCCTGCACGAAGCCTTCAGATCCAGACTCTACTCCTGGCAGCCGCAGATACGCAAGTAAAATCGGCTGCAAGAAATGCTCTTTCGGATCAACGGTAGAGATGTCGAACACATTTGCAATTGGTGACCGCCCAGGATCGTAGTGGACGTTGTCTCCATAGATTATCGCTCGTTGGAACTCGTGCAAGGGTATCGTGTATCCGCCTTCGTATTGGACTTTGTAGAGGATCTTTTCAGTATCTACGTGACCACTACCAAAAAAGCTGCGAACCAACTCAAGAGCCAGACGGACGTTGCCCGCCGATAAGTTCTCAACGCAACGTAAGATGTCCGCTCTTGCACGTAACGAATGAAGGAACACCTTCATCAACGTGCTAAGTGACAAGACATCGAAACCGGTGATCGATCCCACATCGAAGCCTTCAACGCCGCCACTCGTGACCCTCAGCCCGAAATAGAGTCGTTTCTTAATCACGTGATCTATACGGGGAGGGGCAACAGTGAACGCATTCGGGTGATAGCCGGTGAGCGCTCCACGCTGCATTGACGAGTGATATGTTTCGGGTCGAAGAGTAAGGTAAACCACAGCCTGCCAGCGTTCTGCCATTTCCTGCGCAATCAGAAACGTAGTTTGCTGGTCTTGGTCAGAGCGCTGGTCGCAGTTGTCGAGAAAGATGATTAACTGCCGACGTAGTCGAACTGACAGCAGACCAAGGGCCATTCTTACGTGTTCCTCTCGGTTCTGCATCAACTGCTCTAGTAAGGCAACTTCCTTTTCGTTGTAAAGCCCTGGCCGCTTATCGCGCAAGTTCTTGTTTACGCCCGTCGCAAATCTACGAAGGTCGTCAGAAAAGGTGTCGCGGACAAGTTCGTCCGCGCGGATATCGATCGAATGGTATAGGAGTAATTGTCGGTCAATCTCTTCTACGATGTAACCGCGTAAGTCTTTGGTAAGGGCGCCAGCTGATCCCAGATCTATATACAATGCCAAAGCCTTTTCGCTGAAATTCTCAGGATCATTGTTGATGAGATTTCGGATGAACGTAGTCTTTCCTACCCCTACATCGCCGATCAGGAGAATAGGACGTCTGCTGAAGCTCTGGGCCAGCAAGTCAGGGTTAGTCTCGCCCCATTCCGCAGCAGGTTTAACACTGGGGCCTGGGCGGTCAGTATCAAATAGCGCAGCGTAGCGCGTCCGCAGCATCTGGTTGCTTGCGAGAGAATAACTGGAAAGAGCGCCGCTGTGGCAGTAGCACGCTTTAAGAAACGTCTGCTCGATCGTCCGGGTTTTGGGAGCATCTTCAAGGATGAACTCGCTGACGGCTTTCATGCTGCTTTGAAAAGGATTGCGACCCTTTGTCCCGGGATATGGTGTGATCAGCGCGGACAGTTTCGGCGGCAGCGTTGGACCGGACTGATCATACAGGCGAGCACGGAGGAGTTGCCTTTCTATCGCCGGTTTGGATAGTGTGTTCCAGAAGTCCATGAACCGGTCCCGCACTTGCGCTATCGAAGAAAAGACAAGCGCTGTGCCGTCAAATGGAGGAACCCCGTCCGACCGCGTCGCGACGAACACCACAAACTGATGACCATTGGTGACCGCGGCGTAGGGCACGCCGCGTGACTGGCAGTACCCAGCCACCTGTCCCATCGCGCCTTTCAACGCGGCAGTTGTGCGAAACAGAGTGGGCATAGAGTAATCGATGCCATTGAATCCAATTGGCAGCTCAAAATATGCCCCCTCTTTTTTGGCTTCGATAATTAACAGGCGTCGTGGCGCGTTGAACGTATAGTCCGCATACTGGCCATCGTGGGACTCTTCAGCGATAACGTCATTGCGATCCCACCCGAGGCACTCAAAGAGTATTCGATCTATCAACTGGAGGCGTGTTGTAGCTTCGTTGCGGTTGCCTGCGTTGGCATCGTACCAGATCGCGAGTTCCTTCATCGCCTTCCAGTGAGCTTCATACTGACTCGATACCATCGGAACCTCCAGAACATATTGGAAGCTAATTGTATCTCTAAAACCACTCGGTGTAGCTAAAATTGGCAGAATCGAAGGGATGGGGTCCGTGCTGGCGGCATTCGAACCGACGGTAGGAAGGCCAATCCCGTATGTTTGTCAGCTTGTGACGCGTGCCGCGGTCGTCACTAGAATGTGTCGTCGCCGGCCCGCGGATCTGCGATGCCACGCCCACTCCCCCCGATACGGCCTTTCGGCGCATTACTCCCGTGATGTCCCGTTGCCGTCAATTGACAGTCTCATGTCCGACGCCGATGGTTGACACCGGTGCCCCCACATAATTTCCACGTCGCGTATACAGGGCGTGCGGCCAACGGTGGCTGCCGCGGGCAAGGTTGCCTGCCGCGCGATTTCTACCGCGCGGCCACCGCCGCCAGTGCCTGTTCGAAATCGGCCAGCAGATCGCGCCAGTCCTCCACTCCCACGGAGATCCGCACCAGCCCATCCGTCACCCCGCTCTCTTCCAGTTCCTGGGGCGACATACCGGAATGCGTGGTCGATTTGGGATGGCAGGTAAGCGATTCCACACCGCCCAGCGACACCGCGTTGCGCGCAATCCGCACGTGGCGCAAGAACTCGAACGCCGCCTCTTTCCCGCCCTGGAACTCGATGGAGAACATGCCGCCCGGGAAATCGCACTGCTTCTCGAAAATGCGCTTCTGCTCGGGATCCGTGAACAGCGTCGGATAGATCACCCGGCTCAACAGCTTGTGCCCGTGGAGCGCTTCGGCAATGCGCTGCGCGTTCTTGCTCTGCCGGTTCATGCGCAGCGCCACGGTGGAGAGGCGCCCGTCCAGCATCCAGCACTCGTCGGGCTGCATGATGTTGCCGAACATGCTGCGCACGCCGCGGATCTTCTGGATCATCGCCGAGCTCTCCGTGATGGCGACGCCGCCCAGCATGTCGCTATAGCCGGACAGAT
Source organism: Candidatus Solibacter sp. (assembly GCA_025358475.1). Classification (GTDB taxonomy): domain Bacteria; phylum Acidobacteriota; class Terriglobia; order Bryobacterales; family Bryobacteraceae; genus Solibacter. Next base: position 7,244 of record JANYJN010000561.1, on the reverse strand, counting down.
ATTTGGTGGCCGAGTAGAGCGTGAGGTGCGCGCCCAGCAGCAGCGGGTGCTGGAAGGTGGGCCCCAGGAATGTGTTGTCCACCATCACCACCGGCCGGTCGGGATGCCGCGCCGCGGCTGCCGCCGCCCGCTCGATATCGGTCATGATCATGGTGGGGTTGGCCGGCGTTTCCAGGAACACGATGCAGCAGTTCTTCGCCGCACGGATGGCCTCTTCGATAGCCCCGGTCTGTCCCGACGCCACCGGAATTCCGGTCACGCCGAGCGGCTTCAGGAATCGGTGGATCAGGCCCGTCGTGCCGCCGTACAGTGGCGTCGTATAAACCATCGTGCTGTCCGGCCGCGCGTAGGCGAAACATGCCGTCATGATCGCCGCCATGCCCGAATTGAACACCGCCGCGTAGCTGCCGCCCGCATCCAGGGGCACGATCTGGTCTTCCAGAATTTCCGCGTTGGGATGCGAGAATCGCGAGTAGATCAGGTCCGCCCGGCCCCCGTCCTCCATTTGAATTTTTCCGGTGGTTATCGCGAAGGCATGTTCCGCTTCCTCCGGGCTCGGGAACACGTACGTTGAACTGCGAAAAACCGCCGGCCGGGCCGAACCCACCGAAAGCGTGGGATCGAACCCCCTGGTGAGTACCGCCGTACGCGGCCGCACTACCCCGTGAGCATCATTTGGATCGGACATTCAAGCCTCCCACAGAAGAGTGTACTCCCAGTTGGCGGCCGATACACAACTCTCTAGTGGTGCTTTAGCGAACAGGCCCTACTGCGATTCCGTCCCCTCCACGATATCGCCGGACGCCTTGCCCGCCGCTTCCCGGAACACTTTGGTGAAGAACTCGCGCGCTCCCGGCGAGCAGCCGATGTGCAGGCTGTCCATGCCATCTTCCACGAAGCCGAGATAGCCTTCCCAACCGAGATCGCTGAGCACGAAGCGCAGGCATTCGAGTTCCGCCGGGGGCAGTGCGGAGTAATCGATGTCGAACACGTGCCCGGAGCAGTGAGCCAGCGCTTCTGGCTTGCCCTTCTGGCTGGCGTACTGCTCCGGTTCCACCAGCGAGGTCACTACCAGCGGACGGAATGGCCCCTTCGCCCCCGACTCCACATACAGGCGCCGCGTCTCGAAGGCGATGTAGGCCAGCGTGCCGATGGCCGAGGGCGAGGCCTCGGAGAGATAATCCGAATCGGCGGGCAACTTCACGGCGTAGCCGAAATAGTCGGGCCGGTTCAGAGCCTTGACCAGCTTCCGGCCCAGGGCGGCGCGAATATCGTCGCCGCTGCGAAACACCAGGTCGTCCTTCTTGAGCCACACGCTGAGCCGGTGCGGCGCGCGGCCGGCGGTCACGAACTCGCTCTTGTAGTTCTGCGCCAGGCGGGCGAACTCCGCCGGATCGCGGCGATACAGCGCCAGCAACTGCTCGGCGCGCCGGATGCGGAACCAGTAGGTCGGCGAATAGTCGCGCTGCATCTGCTGCTGCGTGGCGTCGTACAGCTCGCGGTTCCAGGCGGGGCTGGAGCCGAAGAACATGCGCGCCACGGTCATCTTATCGGCGGGAATACCGCGGGCGTGCCGCGTGATTTCCTGCATCATCCCCACACATCCCTGGCCGCAGTGGTACGCGAACACCGCCCAATCCTCCCCGCCGAACTTGCGCTCCATGCCCGCCAGATAGTGCGCCGCCGCGGGGATAGCGCGCTCCGGCAGCATGCGGTCGTCGCGCGCCAGCACTTTGTACGGTGTTCTTCTGGTGACCGTGCGGTAGGTTGTCTTACCTTTGTTTTTGCCTTTGGCCCTGGCCTTCACCGGAACTTTGTCGCGCGTCGTTTTATATCGCGTGGCATAAGTCACCTTAAGACCCATGCTGACGGCCGTCGCGCCGGAAATCTGCATGATGCCGCGGGGTCCGGTGGCGCTTTGCGCCTTCGGGTCGCCCCAGCTTTCCAGATAGCAGATGGCCTCGATGACCGGGGCCGGGATGCCGCTGGCCGCCGCCGCCGAACGGAACACCGCCTGCAATTTTGGATTGCCCACGACGCGCTTAGCGCCCGGCAGCGCCTGCGCCTCCCGCATGATGCTGAACGTCTGCGATTCGATCATCCGCTCCGTGCGGATGTCCAACAGATCGTCGGAAATATCGTCGCGGGAGATACCGATGCCGCTTACGCGATTGGTGGGCGTGAAGCGATCCGGCCCACCCGCCTGCGCCAGCGGTATCAGCGACAGCAGTAAGACGTAGGGAAATTTCATTTCGCTGTTACAACCAGTGTAGCCCTAAGTGCGCGCACCATGGTTACGTTGCATTAGACGTGCGCGGCATTCATAACGGTACGTACGTGGATGGCGAGCGTTCTGCCGTCCCCCGGAGTGCTGACGAAACCAGTGCTTATCCAGAACACCGTGGAGCGGGCGTCCCGCCTGCCATGACGGTATTCGTACCGGCATTCTTCGAAGAACGTCGGCACGGACGCCGACGTGGCAACCTGAAAGGTCGCTCCACGGATGCGGCCCGACGGTCGGCCGGGGGATACATCAGGACTCTGCGCTTCTTCTGCGTCCCTGCGTCTCCGCGTCGAACCGTCCCCTTCACCATCCCGTCTGGTCCATGCGGTGCAGAATTTCCGCGCTGTAGGAACTCATGCGGGCAGGCTTGCGATGCAAGGGAGAAGGGATCACGGCAGCCAGGCGCGCCGCCTGATCGCGATTCACCCTGGCCGCCGGAATGCCGTACCAGCTTCGCGCCGCCGCTTCCGCTCCGTAGACACCCGGGCCCCATTCGATCACGTTCAGATACAGTTCCAGGATGCGCTTCTTGGGCAGCACCCATTCCGCCACCGGCGCCAGCGTGAACTCCACGGCTTTGCGCAGCACGCTCCGGCTGGTGGTGAAGAACAGGTTCTTCACCAGTTGCTGCGTGATGGTGGAACCGCCGCGCCCCAGCCGCCCGTCTTCCACGTCCCGATCCACCACCTTTTGCACCTCCTTCCAATCGATCCCATGGTGCTGGAAGAAACGCCCATCCTCGGCCGAGATGACGGCGTGTTGCAGACCGGGAGCGATGCGCCCTAGCGGCGCCCACTGCTGGCGCTTCGTGTAAGGCTTGCGACGGACCCAGGCCTCGATGCGCCGCTGGGCTTGCACCATGGTGACCGGCGGATCTACCCAGCGGAGCGCCACCAGCCCGGTCAGGCTGACCAGATAGAATACGGCAATCGCCTGCACCACCCAAACCAGGATGGCGCGCAGCCAGCCGCGTTTGCGTTTCCCGCTTGTCCCCACGTTACGATGGTAACAACGCCGGAAAGATGACCACCAAATTAGATTGGTTTCTCGCGTACTCGGAATCGCGCCGTGTCACCGTATGTGCGATCGCCGGCATTCTGACCGCGGGCATCGCCTGGGCGGATTCACAACTCCCGGACGCCACGGTCGGCTTCCTTTACCTGTTACCCGTGCTGATGGCCGCCTCCGTACTCAACACCTGGCAGATCCTGTTGATGGCGCTTTTCTACGGCTTCCTCCGCGAGGCCTTCGACCCCCTGAGGTTCGGGCCCGGCGGCGCGGAACGCCTTGCCGTCGTGGTCGCGGGCTTCGCCATGACGGGCTTCTTCGTGGCCGAACTGAACACGCGCCGGCGCAGTCTGGCGGACCATCTGGCGGAGCGCGAGCGCCAGATCCGCCTGCGGCAGGAGGCCGAGCAGCAGGTGCGCATCCTGATCGAGACCAGCCCGCTGGCTATCCTCACGCTGGACCATGCGGGCCGCATCGCCTTGGCCAACGAATCGGCGCGCGAGTTGTTCCGCTTTGAAGACCAATCGCTGCCAGGCACCGACGTTACGCCCTACCTGCCGATTCTTTGCCGCATGTTGAAGAACCCGCATTCCACCGTCAACCTGCGCACCAATGTGGAATGCAAGGCGCAGCGCCTCAACGGCGAGGTCTTCCTGGCCCACGTGTGGCTCTCCACCTACCACACCTCGCAAGGTGCGGGCCTGGCCGCCGTGGTCTGGGACGCCAGCGAGAACCTGCGCGATCGCGAGGGCTCGGGCTTGGATTCGATGATGGCCACATCGCGCGTCTTGATCGGCGCCATTTCTCACGAGATCCGCAATCTGGCTTCGGCCGCCGCCGGCGCCCACGCCCGCCTGGCCGCGGAATGCCCGGTTCAAAGCAACGATCAGTACCAGGTGCTGGGGACTCTGATCCACGGGCTGGAAAAAATCGCGTCCTCGGGCCTGCGCGTCGCTTCGGAGCGCGAGGCCGTGGTGGCGGACCTCGGCACCGTGCTCGACGAAGCCCGCATCGTCATCGAACCGGGACTGCGCGAGGCTGGCATCTCGCTGGTCTGGGAGGTGGACGGCGCATTGCCGCTGGTGCAGGCCGACCATCACAGCCTGTTGCAGGTCTTCGTCAATCTGGCACGCAACAGCGCGCAGGCTCTGGAAGGCCGCCCGGTTCGCGAAGTGCGCATTTCCGTGGCCGTGGAAAGCGGCCTGGTGGCCATCCATTTCCGCGATTCCGGCCCCGGCGTGGCGCGGCCTGACCAACTCTTCCGCCCCTTTCAGGAAGGAGCACAATCCGTCGGACTGGGCCTGTACATCTCGCGCGCCATCCTGCGCGCCCACGGCGGCGGGCTGCGCTATAACCCCGATGGGCCCGGCAGTTGCTTTACGGTGGAGTTGTGGCCGGTGGACACCCAGGTGGAAACGCGATGCCAGTGACCCAGCCTGCCGGCCTGCCGATCCGCGCCCTGCTGATCGACGACCACGCGCTTTTTCGCCAGAGCGTGGCCCAGTCGCTCGCCCGTGATCCGAATCTGCGCATCGAGCACTGCGCCAGCATTCGCGACGCGTTGACGCTGCTCTCCCAACAGCCATTCGACTTGGTGCTGCTGGACCACGATTTGGGCGCGGAGCGCGCCTCGCAGTTTCTACCCGCTGCCCGGCAGATCGGCTACGAGGGCCGCGTGCTGGTGGTCACCGCATGGGTCAGCGACAACGAAGCCCGGCGCCTCTTGCGGCAGGGTGTGAACGGCATCTTCCTCAAGCAGGGAGAACTCAGCGAGCTGGCCGAGGCGATTCGCATGGTGGCCGCCGGCGGCACTTGGCTCGACCGCTCCTTCGCCGCGCTCGGCGAAGATCCGGCGGCCGCGCCGCAGGCCGCAACTCCTGTCTTCCACGATCGGGAGCGCAAGGTGCTGCGCTTCATCCTGGAAGGCCTTTCCAACAAAGAAATTGCCTGGCGGATGCTAATCTCGGAAAGTTACGTCAAGGCCATCCTCCAAAGCCTGTTCCAAAAAACCGGCGTGCGCACGCGCGGCCAACTCGTGCGCGTCGCCGTGGAACGGTACGAAGGTCAGTTGTGAAGTGAGTTGGTGGGGGAGGCGCTTTCGCCTGCCAACCCTTGATGAGCCCGCGATTGGCAGGCTGAATGCCCACTACGACGTATTTCCCTTCGATGTTGGGCACGTGCATTCGTGGTGGGGCGGTCCCCTGGGGGCCCCCGGACCGCGGCCGACGCCCTCGTCGGCCTGTCCGCACCCTGTACAATGCTGACCCCATCGTGCCGGCAGCGGGACGGCGGCGTCCCGCGCGGACCAGGGGGTCCGCCCCATAAGCGTTTACTTAACATGACGGCGTTTTCTTTTTCGCTTCCGCTTGGATTCTGCGAGACGCCCAGCGATATCCGGCCAATTGGCAAAAGTCCGGGCCAAACCCTGCGCGGGGAGAATCGCCGCGCGGATCTCCCGCACCATATACTCTGTCTCACGCCACCTGCTCCTTCGTGACATCCAATTCGTATCCCCAGGGGGAAATTGTTGTTGCTGCTGCTATCATGCGCTCGACTAGTAGACTGGTAAGGAGCTTCCCATGTAGCCAAGCTCGGCAGCTTTCGGGATCTGTTTTGGGTAAGTGGCCGAGCCCCATGATCGACTTCATGCGCTTGAAGGCCAGTTCGATCTGCCAGCGGGATCTATACAACTCCAGCACTTGCTTCCGGGGCCAAGCGGACGGCAGCGTGGTCCAGGCGAAGAAGTATTGCGCCGCTTCCAACGACATCTCCGTCACAGTCGTTTGCTTCTTGCTCGCTTGTTGTCTCAGTTTCTTCCTGGCATATTCGGTGGCCTGACGACTACGCCGGACGATCAGCAGTCTCCCCTTGATTGGCGTGCTCTTGTCGTGGTGGACCCACGCCGGGCACTCCATATTGCGATTAGTTTTGGTTTTCATCCTTTCGGCAACTTGCACCACATCCAGCCGTTTCTGATCTTTATCGAATAACGGAAGAGCCTCGCGATTGAGCCTTACCAGTACGTCTCCGCCGGCATCGACTACATGCTGAACCCCGTTCGGGTTGGCGTAGCCGCGGTCACCGAGCAGAATGTCTCCAGGCGCCACGGGAAAGCGCCGCCACGTCTCCCCTCCATGCACATCGGTCAGTTGAAAGAAGTCGCACTGCAGGCTCGCCAGATTAATTGCGTAGTGGATTCTCCAATCCGTTCCAGTGCTGCCAGGTTCGGAGATCGTCGTGGCATCCACCACGCGCACCGTTTGCCCGACCTGCGGCTTGAGGATTCCCAGACCGGTTCGCATCTCATCCGCCATCCACCGAAACCACTCCTCGGCGGCGCGCAACCGTTTGAAGACCGCAGACTGATTGAGTTTGCCCAAACCCATCTGCTCCGCACGTACCGATGTCTCTGCTAGAGAGCAACCATTGGCGATATGAATCAGCAATACACGGAGCAGCGCCTCCGCGCTCCCAACACCTCGGGCACGAGTTAAGGCGCCACACTCACGAGCTTTGTCTTCCCATCCATCCGGCAGGAACGAACACAGTATTTCCCAGTCGTCGAGTTCCTCAAGCATCGCCAAAGGTTCCTTCATATGCCAACAGCATACCGAAAGATTCAACCCGAATGCAATCCTTAAGTAAACGCTTATGGGGCGGACCCCCTGGTCCGCGGCCGACGCCCCCGTCGGCCTGCCGGCACCCTGCAAGGTGCTCTGCCCTGCCGCTGCCAGTGATGACGGGGTCAAAACCACCGGCGGCAGGGATGAGGGCGCCATGCTGAATCACGCGGAGATGGGTGGGGCGGACGCCCCTGGTGCTGGGGTTTCTCTGGGCACGGACTAGTGTCCCGACCGCTACCAGCATTGTGCAGGGCGCCGGCAGGCCGACGGGGGCGTCGGCCGCGGACCAGGGGGTCCGCCCAGGGGTCCGCCCCACCAGGGCCTGCGTG
>JANYJN010000553.1 GCA_025358475.1 Candidatus Solibacter sp. | reverse complement strand
GCTCGACATCAGGCGAGTCTGGCGGCGGCGCGTGCCGGAGTTGGCCCGGTTGGTGTTGACCATGAACTGCCGCGCCTTGATGTCCTCATCGGTGGATCGGAACTCGACCGCGCGCCCGTCCGATGCTGCGACGCGCTTCTCCGGGGATGCGATACGGTCCATCGAGTCCTGGAGTTGTTGATCTGTGAAGTTCGCCATCGTCTATCTCCCAAAACGTCCGATCACTCTCCGGCCACGGCGGGGTACTGCTGCTGGTGCCTTAGTCGGTGCCGCAGGAGGCGGCTGCGTCGGCGTGGGCGGCCGTGACTGCATCGGGATGCCCATGCGTTCCGTGACCGCGCGCCAGTGTTTCTCCTGGAACCGGTCGATCCCAACGCGCGCCGCCGCCGCGCGAGCATACACACGGCAGTCCAACGCCTCATTGCGCTCGCGCATTTTCTGCCATTCCAGTTTGCGATAGCCCTTGACGAGCTTCGCCACCAACTGTTCAGCGGTGATTTGCTTGAAGTACTCCTCGCTGTATCGCGGGAGGTGGCAGTAACCAGGCGGGTGCGGGATTCCCTTTTCGAGATCCTCGTCGGTGGGGCGGTCGAGTCTGAGCCAACGGTACAACTCCTCTTTCGCCATGCCGGAGTTGACCGGCCAGACCTTGACCCCGCGCCTTAATTTAACACCCATCGGTCCAACATCGATGGGCGAAGCCGCCCCCAGGATGGCCGGAGTGCGCGAGTCTCCCTTGACCACGAGCACGCGGTTGCCCTGCCGCCGCGCCCACTCGTACACTTCGTTGGCTGCGTACCCGGAGTCCACTGCCATCTGAATGATGGGCAGGTCCATGCCGGTCGTCGTCGTGAACGTTTCGTTCAGGAGCGCGGTCAACTTCTGCCACACCTCCGTGCGCGCGGTGTCGCCTTCGAAGACCCGGTAATCGATAGACCAGGACTCCTTGCCGCGCCCCCACGCCACGACCTCCACCTCGATGCGGTCCTTCTGGACGTCCGCGCCCGCCGTAATGAAGATCCCGCCGCGCGGTACCAGGCCTATCTTGTACTGCTCGCGCCGGTCATAGAGCTTCTGCCACTCCGGAGCCTCGCCCAGCAGGGTCCACGTCTCGCCCAGGACGGTGTTCACAAAGACCTGGAGGAGCGATTGGTTCTTCTGCGCCTGCACGAACTGCTTGGCGGCATCGCCCCAGGAGAACCAACCGACAGGACTGTACAAACTGGACAGGTGAAAGCCCGCTGTCTTGCCGTCGCCCTTGCCGGTGGCCCGCCACTGTCCGCGCGGGAGCATCCACTGCTTCTGGTGGTTGTGGATCTCCTGGCCGCAATGCTCGCAGACGTAAGCCGCCTTCTCCGGTTCGCCCTTCGGCCACCGGAGTTGCGGGAACTTCAAGACCTGGAACTCCCGGCAGACCGGACACGGCAGCACGAACTGGCGCTTGTCGCTCTCCTCGTACGCCGCCTCGATCCGGCTCATGCCGGTGATCTTGGGCGTCGATACCAGGAACACCTTGCGGCGGGCGAACGTGCGCGTGCGTGCCAACGCGAGGTTGATCGGATCGCCCTCGCCGTCCACATCGCCCGGGGACCCATCGATCTCGTCGAGGAACAGGTACCGCGCCGCCATCGAACGCAAGCCGCCCGCCGAGTTGGCGCCGGTCATCACCAGCACGCCGCCCGGAAACTCCTTGGCCAGAACCGTGTTGCCGGAGTCGCGCGAACGAGGGTCGTGAACGAGCTTCCGCAGCACCTCCGATTCCTCGATCAGAGGATCGACCCTCTGCTTCGAGTTGCGCTTGGCCATCTCGACGGTGGGCTGCACCGCCATCATCGGGCCTGGTGCCTGATGGATGATGTACCCGATCCAGTTGTTGCCGCACTCCGTCCCGCCGATCTGCGCGCCCTTCATGAAGACCGTGCGCTCGATGGGCGACATGGCGACAGGCAGTCCATGATCTCGCGCAGGTACGGCGTGCGATCCGTGCGCCACTGCCCGGACTCGGCCGACGCGCGTTGCGAGAGCCACCGGTACTTGTCGGCCCACTGCGAGATCGTAAGGAACGGGTCTGGACGCGCTCCGGCCGCCGCCGCCGCCCGCAAGACCGATTCAGTCGGCAAGGGAGTCGGCGTAGTCATTCAGCCCTTTCCGGATCTCGCCGGTCAGAATCCCGTGCACGCGCGACATATCGAACGCGCTCGCCTTCTCCGCTGGCACGCCCGCCGCGACCAGCATGTCCTTCATCTCTGCCGCGATGCTCGCGCAGAGCCGGTCCGCGATGTTGAGCATGGCGTCGCGCCGTTGACGGTCGATGTTGAACTGCGCGACCTTTACCTCGTCCCTCGAAACGAGGCTGCCGATCCGCTCCTCGTAATCGATCTTCGCAATGCGCGCCCCATAGTGCTCGCGGATGGCCCGCGCTTTCGAGTACTGGACCGCGCCGAACGCGTCCTGTTCCTCCTCTGGCTGGCGGCGCGCAGCAGGCTGACGGCGCGCGGCGGCTGGCGGGCGCGCCTTGGTGTTTTCTGCCCACTCGCCGTCCGCGACGCCGGAGTCGATCCGGCCATCCGGCAGGGTTGAGATCCGGCCAGTGGCGATTGCCTTTTGGACCGCAGAGAGCGCCTGTCCGCGATGCCGCGCGTACGCCCTCTGGCTCATTACAGCCATACGACTATTCCTGAACTTTCCGCTTGCCTTCCGGAACGACCGGAGTGATGAATCGTCATGCGCGGAT
>JANYJN010000549.1 GCA_025358475.1 Candidatus Solibacter sp. | reverse complement strand
CGGGCATCTTGTGGAAGCCCCCGGAGCGCGTTTCCACAAAATGAACGAAGAGCACGGATTCATCGACCTGGCCGACGCCGAAGCGGCGTTCGGCGTGGGCGACCGGGTCCGCGTGATCCCCAACCACGTCTGCGTCGCAGTCAACCTCCACGAGAAGGTCTACGGCGTGCGCGGCGAGACGGTGGAAGAGGTGTGGCGGGTGGACGCCCGCGGGAAGTTGCAGTAAGGGCGCGTGGGCGGAGCTTCGCTTGGATGAGACCCTCGGCCGGCGACCGCTCCCTGACGGTGGGGGCTCGGATTGGAGTTGCGGTTGAGTCAATCGGAGGCGCGGCGACCAGGGAGCGGTGAAACAATTGCTGGGATGGCTTTGATGACAGACGAAAGCGTCTGTCCCACGGTGGTGCGCGGGGCGGCGCGCTCTTGTGGGGCAGGGGCTTGCGCCTGCCAACGAATTTTGTCACGGGTTGTGAGGGAGCGATTTCCCGATCTGCCGCCAGTATTGTCATCATTCGTTGAGACGCCGCAGGCCTCATGAGCAACGTAAACCACCGAGTGTTAAGGTGAGGCCATGGTTTCGGCTCCTGGGCGCGTCAATCTGATCGGCGAGCACATCGACTATCACGGCCTGCCCGTGCTCCCCATGGCGTTGCGGCGCTCGATTCGCGTCCACTTCCAAGCGCGTGCCGATTGCCGGATCTGTGTCACCAGCGGCGCCTACGGGCATCGCGAATTTGCCTGGACCCCCGGGCTCACGCCGGTGGCGCGCGGCGATTGGGAGAACTACCTGCGCGCCGCGGCTCAGGCCATCGCCGGCAAGTGGGGCGTCATGAACGGCATGGACGCCACCATCGATGCCGATCTGCCGGCGGCGGCGGGACTTTCGTCTTCGTCGGCGCTGATGGTCGCCGTGACGCTGGCGCTGCTGCGCGCGAATCAACGCGAGGCCACGTTCGAAGAGCTGATGGAGATTCTCCCCGATGGCGAGCAGTTCGTCGGCACGCGGGGCGGCGGCATGGACCACGCCGCATCGCTTGGTTCGCGCGAGGGCTGCGCGTCGCTGATCGAGTTCGCGCCGCTGGCCGTGCACCACATTCCGATTCCCGAGGGGTGGGCCTTTCTGGTGGCCAATAGCCTGCAAATTGCCGAGAAATCGGGTGCCGTGCGGGAGCGCTACAATGCGGTCCACACCGCGGGCACGATGGCGCTGGGCGAGACGGGCTTCGCGTCGTATGCGGAGGCGATCCAGGGCAGAGGGGAGGAAGAGCTTGGTGCGCTGGCGGCGGCCAAACATCTGGCGCCCGAGTTCCTGCACGTGGTCACCGAGGCGTTCCGGGTGCGCCACGCCGCGCGCGCGATGCAGCAGGATGATGCCGCGGGTTTCGGCCGCCTGCTGCTGGCGTCCCACGCCAGCCTGCGTGATCGCCTGCAAGTAAGTTGCCCGGCACTGGACCGTCTGGTGGAAGCCGCGATGGATTCGGGGGCTCTGGGCGCGCGCCTGACAGGGGCCGGTTTCGGCGGCTGCGCTGTGGTCTTTTGCCGCCGCGGGGATCTCGCCAAAGTGCGCGACGGAATGGCGGAGCGCTTCTATTCCGGCACTGCCGATCAAATTCTTCACGCCGAACCGGGTCCCGGCGCTATAAACTTATAGATTCCTATGCAGCTTCACACACTCGACTGGATTATCGCGTTCGTGTCGGTCGCTATTTGTTTTGTACCAGCGCTCTTCTTCGGAAGGCGCTCCGGAAAAAGCACGGCGGAGTTCTTCGCCTCGGGCCGCTCGGTCCCCTGGTGGCTGGCCGGCATTTCCATGGTGGCCACCACGTTTTCCAGCGATACGCCGAATCTGGTGGCGAACTTCGTGCGCACCCAGGGAGTCGCCGGCAACTGGCAGTGGTGGGCATTCACCCTCACCGGCGTATCCACCGTGTTTTTCTACGCCCGGCTGTGGCGGCGTTCCGGCGTGCTCACCGATCTGGAATTCTACGAACTGCGCTATTCCGGCAAAGCGGCCAGCGCGGTGCGCGGGTTTCGCGCCGTGTACCTCGGCCTGTTCTTCAACTGCATCATCATGGCCACGGTGAACCTGGCCGCATGCAAGATCGCGGCCATCCTGTTCGGTCTGGAGCGCTGGCAGACGCTGCTGGCGGTGGGAATGCTCAACGTGATCTTCGCCACTTACTCGGGACTGTGGGGAGTGCTGGTGATCGACACGATCCAGTTCTTCATCAAGATGTCGGCGGTCATCGCGGCGGCATATTTTGCGGTCACCCTGCCGCAGGTGGGCGGGATGAGCGGCCTGGTGACCAAGCTCTCGGCGATGAAAGGTCCGGGCGGCCTGAACTATCTCAACATGATGCCCGACTTCACCAATAACTGGGATCTTGCGGTGGCCATCTTCATCATTCCCATCACGGTGCAATGGTGGGCCACCTGGTATCCGGGCGCGGAACCCGGCGGCGGCAGCTACATTGCGCAACGCATGCTGGCCTCGAAATCCGAAAAGGACTCGCTCGGCGGCACGCTGTTTTTCAACGTCGCTCACTACATATTGCGCCCGTGGCCGTGGATTCTGGTCGGCCTGGCATCGCTGATCATATACCCCGAGCTGAGCGACATCCAAAAAGCTTTCCCCAATCTGGACCCCACACTGGTGGGTCACGATATCGCTTACCCCGCGATGCTGCGCTTCCTGCCCGCCGGATGGGCGGGGCTCATGCTGGGCGGTCTGATCGCCGCCAACTCGTCGACGATTCTCACCCACCTCAACTGGGGCGCCTCCTACCTGGTGCACGATTTTTACCGCCGCTTCGTGTTTACCGAAGCCACCGAGAAGCACTACGTCAGGGCCGGGCGTTGCGCCACCGTGCTGTTGTTCGTCGGGTCGTCGAGTATGGTCTTCCTGCTCACCACCGCCAAGGACAGCTTCAACCTGCTGCTCCAGGTGGGCGCGGGAACCGGCCTGTTGTATCTGCTGCGCTGGTTCTGGTGGCGCATCACGGCGTGGTGTGAGATTGTGGCCATGATCAGTTCCTTCGGCGCCGCCATCGTCTTCCTGCTTCTTTCCAAGAACGGCGTGGTGTTCGGCTTCTCCGAACAGCTCCTCATCGGCATCGGCATCACCACGGTCTCCTGGGTCTCGGCGGCCTTCCTCGGACCGCGGACCGACGAAGCGGTGCTGGTCAAGTTCTACGAAAAAGTCCGCCCGTTCGGCCCTGGCTGGCGCCACATCAAGGCGATGGCCAGCGTGGCCGAAGTGGAAGGCGACAATATCCCGCTGGCGCTCACCGGCTGGACCATGGGATGTACCATGATCTGGTCGGCGCTGTTTGCGGTAGGCAATTTCCTGTACGGGCGAACCAACTATGCGCTGATTTTGGGGGCCATGTTCGCGGTCAGCGGGTTGATCGT
>JANYJN010000542.1 GCA_025358475.1 Candidatus Solibacter sp. | reverse complement strand
TTGTGGGCGATGGCGCGCTCGCCGGGAATAATATCGAAACTCTTGCCGCGCATGCGCCACCACGGCTGCGGCATCTTGCAGTTGGTGACGAAGCCGTTGTGGAGTACGTATTTGGCGCCGATACGCTCTGCCCATTGGCCTTCGAAATGGAAAGGATTGTTGGTGGTCAACATGCCCGGCTTGGCGACGATGTGGGCACGGGTTTCGCCAATCACGTCGTAGAACTTGCCAGTCTCCTCGTCGGTGTTGTAGGTGAGGTGATCGGCCCACATTTTCATGTTGCGTTCGAAATTGTGGAAGAAGACGTGACCGCTGGCGCGCACGTCGCCGGTATCCTGGTCGAAATCGATCTCGTCGGCGCGGAAGATCATCTGCGAGTTTTCAATCTCGGCGGGTACGCCGGGCGAACCGCGCAGTTTGTAGACGTGGCCGACAATGTCCTGCGTCTGGTAGCGGCCGTTCCACTCCCCGACGGCTAGGGACTTTGGCGGTACGGCGGGTGAAACTTCGGTACTGGATCCGGGATTCACCTGAGCCGGTGCGCATACAGCTAAAATGAGTCCAGCCAACACGCTAAGAGAGAAATGACACCTAGTACTCGAAGATTTTGCGTGACAAGGTAATGGAGTTGTGTTACTAAGTATGAGAGAGCGTTTCAGGCAGAGCCTCAACTGAAGAAGCTAACACACTTCAGGGGGCAAAAGTTGTGGACGGCTGGCTGGGCGCCGTAACGGAATCGATCATGACCTGCGGTTATTGTGGTACCCGGAATGGCGATGGCGAACACCGCTGCACGCGTTGCGGGCGAAGGCCGGAAGACATCCTGCTGGGCGGCTACGCGAGGCCGTCGGTGCATGGCGCGCTGGCAACCCAACTACAGCCGATGCCGCGCATGCGGGTAGTGGAACGGGCGCAACCGGAGCAACCGCCGCGCCAGGCGCCGAACTTCTCGCAGGCGCTGCAGGCAACGTTGTTCCAAATGTCCAACGTAATTGCCATGCCGCCGCGCGTCGAAAGCAAACCGCGGGTTCGCGCGGAAGACCCGGGCAGGCCTCTTGCGCAGAGGCCCACAGCCAAACGCGCGCGACCCGCGGCGGAAGGGCAGGGGACGCTGGATTTCCTACCGCCGGCCCCCGCCAAACCACGCCAGTTGGGCACATCGGTGGAGGCCGTGATTTACTGTGAAGCGCCGGTCTCTACGACGCTCCATCGCGGGGTGGCCTCGGTTCTGGACTGGAGCATAGTGACGCTGGGCTACGGGCTCTTCCTGCTGGCGTTTTACGTGCTGGGCGGCCAGTTCGATCTCACCAAGAGCAATTTGACGGTTTTTGCCGCGATGTTCCCGATGATCGGCTTCACCTACGGGCTGCTGTTCGCCTGGACGGGCGCGGAAACACCGGGGATGCGGTGGGCGCAACTACGGCTGACCACGTTCGACGGTTTCCCGCCGGACCGGCGGCAGCGCCTGGTGCGCTTCGGCGCCTCGTGCCTGAGCCGCTGCACCCTGCTCGGTTTACTGTGGTCTCTGGCCGATGAAGAAAGCCTGGCCTGGCACGATCACATCTCGCGCACCTTCCCGACACTGCGCGAGTCGCGGACGCTGGTTTTCCGCGAAGCATAGCAGCTTCGCGGACGCCGCCGATACCGGCTCAGGGGTATGCGGCGCGAATAGTGCGCCTTATCCGGAGCACCGTGGAGCGGGCGTCTCGCCTGCCCTGCCGGTATTCATACCGGCATTCTTCGAAGAACGTCGGCCAGGACGCCGACGTGGCAACCTGAAAGGTCGCTCCACCAAGGCAGCCCGATAATTTGCCGGGAGTCTATAAGGCGTACTATTTGCGCCGCGCGACACTAGTGCAGACCGCGAGCGTGGAAGAACGGCGGCGCAGACATTAAAATAAGATGACGAACTCTTAAAGTGTACATGAGTGGGCATTGGCGCGGCGACGCACCCATCTCTATGTACCCGGTCGCACATCGGCACCCGCTGTGCCATTCTGGTGAGTGATGTCGCGCCGAGAGAAATACGTCGCCGGATTGGGAGCGGCGGTGATCGTCGTGCTGGCCGGGCTGATTGTCGCAGGATCCATCCTGAGCCGCCGTATCGAACCTCATATCCGGCAGCAGGCCGAGCAATATCTACGCCGCCGATTCCATGCCGACGTGCGGATAGCGTCACTCCATGTTCGCCTGCCGAAGCTCTCGCCGCTCCGCATGCTGTTCACGCGGGGTCGGGGCACCATCGCCACAATTGAAGGCGAAGGCATCGTGATGCGGATGTGGGGCCGTCCGGATGCGCCGCCCCTATTCGGCATCGGGAAGTTCGTCACCGGAATCGATGTCGGTGCGGTGGGCGATTCGGCCCAGCACGTTGCGCTGGTCACCATCACGGGTCTGGAAATCACCATTCCTCCCAAGGGAGAGCGCCCCGATCTGGGCTCCGGCAAGAGCGTCGCCAAGAGCGCCGAACGCGATGCCGATTCCAGAACACGGGTGGTCGTCGACCGCCTGGACGTGAAGCAGGCCACTCTGATCATCCTGCCCAAGGACAGGGCCAAGAAGCCGCTACGCTTCGATATCCACGATCTCAAGCTGCAATCGGCAGGTCCGGGAGTGGCCATGAAGTACGCTTGCATGCTCACAAACCCGCGGCCGCCGGGCGAAATCCACAGCTTCGGCTCTTTCGGTCCATGGAACTCCTGGGAACCGGGCGATACGCCTCTGAACGGCGACTATACGTTCGACCACGCGGACCTGAGCGTTTTTCCCGTGGTGGCCGGCATTTTGCAGTCGAGGGGACGCTTCGAGGGTGAACTGGATTCCATCATCGCGCGTGGCGAAGCCTACGTGCCGAATTTCCGGCTCACGCGCTCCGGCAACCCTGTCCCGCTGCGCACCAAGTTCGAGGTGCTGGTGGACGGCACCAACGGAAACACGATCCTCAAGCCCATTGAGGCCACGCTCGGATCCACGCACTTCACCACCAGCGGCGCCGTCTTCAAACACGAAGGCGACAGTCACCGTACCATCAAGCTCGACGTAAACATGCCACACGGGCGCATGCGCGACGTCCTGCGTCTGGCCATGAAGGGGGAGCCCTTCATGGAAGGCAGGCTCAATCTAAAAACCAAGCTTGAGGTTCCGAATCTGGATGGAAAAGTGAAAGACAAACTGCGCCTCAATGGGCGCTTCGACATTACCGAAGCACACTTTTTGAAATCCACGATCCAGGACCAGATCGATAGCCTCAGCCGGCGTGGACAGGGACAACCGCGGAACGAGGAGATCGACGAGGTAGTCTCCCGTATGAAGGGCACTTTTCAACTGGAGAACAGCCTCATCACTTTCCGCGAACTTACTTTTGGCGTTCCGGGCGCGGACGTGCAACTCGAAGGCCGCTATGATCTGAACGCCGACGTGCTGGATTTTCACGGCGGGCTGAAATTACAGGCCAAGGTCTCCCAGATGATGACCGGCTGGAAGCGTTGGCTCCTCAAACCGGTGGACCCCTTTTTTCCTAAGCACGGCGCGGGAACCTATTTAAGGATACAGGTGGTGGGCAGTTCCAAAGCCCCGAAATTCGGCCGGGAGCGGTAAGCGTCAATCGGGACCGAAGGGCAGGGAACCGGAGCCCCCGGCGTCACGGTAGTCCAGTTTACTTCTTCCCGCTCTCGAACTCCTCGGCCATCCACTTCTGGAACGCCGCCATACTCTGCGGACGCCCCAGGAAATTCCTCACCAGATCGTTGGCCGGAACGGAGCCCCCGGGCTCCAGCACGGCCCGCCGGTAGCGCATCGCCGCCGCGCCGCCCAGCAGATTGCCGCCATCGAACTGCTGGAAGAAGTCCTCGGCGATCACCTTGTCCCACAGGTAGGTGTAGTACGCCGACGAATAGCCCGCCAGGTGTCCGAAGGAGGCGTAAAGATGGGTGCCCGCCAGCGGCACCGTATGGCTGTACCGCTTCACGTTTTCGGCGGTCACGGCATCCAGGTCCACGTTCTCCGGCTTGCCCTTATAGATATCGTAGGAGATCGCCGTGTACGTGTTCTGCTGGCTCACCCAACTGCCGCGGCCGAACGCGGAGGCGCGGTTCATCCGTGCTATCAGTTCGGGCGCGATCGCATCTCCGGTCTGGTAGTGCCGAGCGAACTTGGCCAGTACCTGCGGGCTGCGCATCCACTCCTCCAGCATCTGCGAAGGCGCTTCCACGAAGTCCGATTCCATACTGATTCCGCTGACTCCCGCCCAAGCCTGCTGTCCCGCCAGAATCCAGTGCATCAAGTGCCCGAACTCGTGGAAGAAGGTGACCACGTCGCCATATTCCATGAGGCCCGCGTCGCCCTCCGACGGCTCAGGAAAATTACACACCAGCGCCGCTTCGGGCAACTGTTTGCCGCGCACGCCATCCAACACCGGCACCATCTCGGCATGGCTGAACTTGCCTGGGCGGGGGTGCATGTCCAGATAGAATCGCCCGATCGCTTTATCGCCATCGATGGCGACCCAGGTCTCTACGGTTGGGTCCCAAGCCGTCGCGCCGGCCTCCCGCCGGAAGGTCAAACCGAACAGCGTGGCCGCGGTGTCGAGGATGCCCTGCTTCACGCGCGCGTACGGCAGGTAGGGACGCACCGATTGCGAATCGAAATCGTACTTGGAGCGCCGCAGCAGTTCCAGCAGATGCCCCACTTCGTAGTCGCCGACCCCGGCAGCCTCCGGGTCCGTCTTCCGCTTCTCCTCCAGCAGCATGGCGAACTCGCGGTCGGCCAGCGTACGCGCCGCCTGGTCCACCTCCTGGATGAACCCGGCGATCCGTTGGCCGCGTCCCGCCATCTTGTCGGCCGCGTTGTAGTCCGCCCACGATGGGTACCCCAGTAGGGTCGCAATCTCGTAGCGCGTCCCCATCATCTGCCGCAGCACGTCGCGGTTCTTCGGATAGGCGCGGGTCTGGAAGGCCTCGTACAACTGGCGGCGCAACGCGTCGTTCTTCACGAACTTCATGGCCGGCAGGATATCGGGGTAATCGGTGGTGATCCGGATGGTGCCATCGCTCGCTGGCTTGTGGCGGTCGATATAATCCTGCGGCAGGCCGTCGAGCGAGGCGGTACCGGTCACTGTCACCACCTTCTGCCCGTCGGAGATATTGCGGTCGAACATGGATTGCTGCTCGGTCAACTGATCGTTCAGTTGTTTCAACCGGGCGCGCGTGGCGTCGTCCTTATCCACACCGGCGAGGCGGAATTGCAGCAACTGCCGCTCCACGAAATGGCGCGTGGCGGCGTCGGCTTTGGCCAGGTTCAGGGCGCCGAGGGCCTGGTACACACCGCGATTCAGCGACAGCGCGGTGGCCGCGGCGCTAGCCTTGCGCGTCATCTCGGTGGCAAAGTCGCGGAACTTCGCATCCGGATGCACCTGCTGCATGAGCGCCGCGAAATAGTTGGCGGAATTGATCTGTTCCAGCGCCGCGTCGAACGGCCGCAGCGTGTTCTCCGCCGTGCGCTGCCCCTTCACCGCCAGCACTGCGTCGATGTGCCGGCTGGCTTCCGCCAGATGTGCGGCCTCGAGTCTTT
>JANYJN010000539.1 GCA_025358475.1 Candidatus Solibacter sp. | reverse complement strand
GGCGGTCAGTGCCAAGTCCAAACGGGTCCGCGCGACGCGCATGATCAGGGAACTCAAGAAGCTCGGCTATCGCATTGAAGGCGGACCACTTCCCGCCGTGGCCCAGGCATGATCGAGGGGTGGTTTTTCGACCCTGTCCACCAAGGTGAGAGATTGTTTCACGTGAAACAGATGGGAAATGGCGCGCGTACTGTTTCACGTGAAACACGATTCTTTTGTTTCACGTGAAACAGCCGCATGGTAGTCTGAACGCTTGAGCAGAGTCTTCGCTATTGCCAACCAAAAGGGCGGCGTCGGGAAAACCACAACCGCCATCAACCTCGCCGCGTCCCTGGCAGCCAACGACATACGCGTCCTGTTGGTCGATTCCGACCCACAAGGCAACTCCACCAGCGGTCTCGGCGTCTCCAAAGATCCCGACAAACCCAGCCTCTACCACGTCCTCCTAGGCGACATCCACGCCCGGGACGCCATCCGCTCCACCAGTTTCGAAGGCCTGGACATCATCACCGCCGACAAAAACCTGATCGGCTCCAACCTGGAACTCATCGACATCCCCAATCGCGAGTACCGCCTCCGCGACCGCCTGGCCGAGATCCGTGACACCTACCGCTTCATCCTGATCGATTGCCCCCCCGCCCTCGACCTGCTCACCCTCAATGCGCTAATCGCCGCCGATTCCGTGCTGGTACCCATCCAGTGCGAATTCTTCGCCCTGGAAGGCGTCTCGGAGCTCATGGACACGATCGACCGGATTCGCGACGCCTTCCAGCATCCCCTCGCCATCGAGGGAATCCTCCTGACCATGTACGACGACCGGACGAACCTCACCCGCCAAGTGGCCGCCGACCTCCGCGAGTTCTTCAAGGACGAGGTCTTCCGGACCGTTATTCCCCGCAGTGTACGCCTGGCCGAAGCGCCCAGCTTCGGCAAATCCATCCTGACCTATGACCCCCGGTCCAAGGGGGCGGAAAGCTATATCAAACTCGCCAAAGAGATCCTCGACCATGAGCAAATCCGAACAACCGCGCAGAGCGCTGGGTAAGGGAATGGGGGCGCTCCTGCCCACCCGTACCCACACCCTGCCGCCGCCCGCGCCCGTAACCCCCGCGACGGGCGAGCCTCACGAGTCTTCGCTCAACATCCCGGTGGACGCCATCCAGCCGAATCCGCTGCAACCGCGGCGCGTCTTCCAGGACAACCGGTTGGAGGAGTTGGCCCAATCGATTCGCGCCAATGGGATCATCCAACCCCTGGTGGTCCGCCTGGTTAACGGCCGCTACCAACTGGTGGCGGGCGAACGAAGGTGGCGTGCCGCCAAACTTGCCGGCGTGGCCCTGGTTCCGGTGGTAGTGCGCGAAATCCCCGAGAACCGGTTGCTTGAGATCACCCTGATCGAAAACATCCAGCGGGAAGATCTCAACCCGATGGAGACGGCCAACGCCTTCGCCCGCCTTTCGTCCGAACTCAACCTGAATGCCGAACAGATCGGCCTGCGCACTGGCAAGGACCGCAGCACCGTCATTAACCTGATGCGATTGCTGCAACTGCCGCCGGACATCCAGCAACTCATCTCCGAGGGCAAACTCACCGCCGGTCACGGGCGCTGCCTACTCAGCTTGCCCAAGGCCGAACTACAGCGCGAAGTCAGCGAGCGAGCCATCGCCGGCGGTTGGTCGGTCCGCCAAGTGGAACAGACCTGCGCCAGGATGACGGCGGGGAAGACGCCCAAGCACGTCGATGAGGCCAAAATCGACCCCAACGTCAAAGCGGCCATACAGGAGATGGAGCGGAAACTGGGGACGCGGATCCACGTTAAGGAGGGCGCGCGAGGACGAGGGAAGCTCGAGATCGAATACTATTCCGCTGAAGACCTGGACCGCATCTACGACACGATCATGGGGGATCCAGCTACTACTTAAGTAGTTGTAGGATTTCCTGAAGCTCGCGGCGGATCTCAGGCACCAGATCCTCCGAAAAAAGCTCCGCCTGGACCCGCTTGGGGGCACGCGCCGGTTTGGGCGCGCGCGCTTCGCTGTGCAGGGTTTGGCGGGCGCCTTCGATGGTGAAACGCTTGTCGTAGAGCAGGTGCTTGATGCGCAGCAATAGCTCCACGTCCTTGCGGCGGTAGAGACGATGGCCGGTACCGGACTTCTTCGGCGAGAGCACGGGGAACTCGGTCTCCCAGTACCGCAATACGTAAGCCTCCACTCCAAGGAGCTCGCTTACTTCGCCGATTTTGAAGTACAGCTTATCCGGAATCTCCGGGGTGGGCTGCAACGCAACATCCGTCATTTATCATTCGTATCCTAGCTCAGTCGGTGGACAATGTCACGAAATGTTGACC
>JANYJN010000530.1 GCA_025358475.1 Candidatus Solibacter sp. | reverse complement strand
GATCCTGGATGTATTCGCGGTAGCGCTCCGGCACCATCACCATATCCATGCCGGCGTTGATCGAAATGCCGACGGCTTCCTTGTAGTCTTTGGCGATCTGGTCGATGGCGCTGTAGTCGGAAATCAGAAAGCCCTGGAAACCTAGTTCTTCCTTGAGGATGCCGGTTAGCAGCCGCTTGCTGGCCGAGCATTTGACGCCGTTCCAACTGCTGTAGGAAGGCATGATGGTGCCCACGCCCGCCTCGATGGCCGCGAGGTAACCCGGCAGGTGAATGCGGCGCAGCGTGGCCTCATCGACGCGCGTATCGCCCTGATCGAGACCCACTTTGGCGGAGCCGTACGCGGTGCCGCCATCGCCGATGTAGTGCTTGGCGCAGGCCAGCACGCCCAACGGATCGTCGAGGCCGGCACCCTGGAAGCCGCGCACGGCCGGACCGGAGAGTTCGCGCACCAGCTTGGGATCTTCGGAGAAGCCTTCATAGGTGCGGCCCCAGCGGATATCCTGCGGGACGGTGACGCAGGGACCGAAGGCCCACTGAATTCCGGTGGCGCGGATTTCCTCGGCGGTGATGCGCTGCACCTGTTCGATCAACTTAGGATTGCGGGTGCAGCCGAGCCCGATATTGTGCGGGAAGATGACCGCGTTGAGCACGTTGTTGTGCCCGTGCACGGCGTCGATACCGTAGAGGAGGGGGATCTTGAGCCGGGTATTCCGCGTGTGCGACTGGTAGCCGTCGTACATATCAGTCCACGCCTTCAGGCTGTTGCCTTCCTTGGGGTCGCTACTGCCGCCGGAGAGCACCGAGCCGAGGAAGTATTTCTCGATGTCGGCGGGGTCCTTGAGGAAGCTTTGGTCGGGCTGCGTCATCTGGCCGATCTTTTCGTCCAGGGTCATCCGCCCCAGCAGAGCCTTGGCTTCCGGATCGTAGGCGGTGAGCGGTTTCGGTTTGGAAGCGGCCCAGCATAGGCAGGCGGCCGCAATCAGGCCCGGGACAAGGGCGAGGCGAAAGGTACGATGAGACAAGTTCATGCTGCTTCCAGCATACTGGATTGCAGTGAACGCGGCAGCGCGTGCGGGGCGCTACTATGGCGGCATGCTATACGCACGCATTTTATTACTCTGCTCTCTGGCGGCTGCCCTGCTACCGGCCCAGCCTGTCGACCTGCTGCCCGACGATTCTTTGAAAGGCTGGACGCGCATCGCCATTCCGGCGACGGATGGGCTGAAGCCCAAACTGCAATGGCGCGTCGATGCCGCGCAAAAGACCCTGATCTGCGCGGGCGACGGCGGACATGAGTGGCTGCGCTATGACCAGGTGTTGGGCGATTACATTCTGGAAGTGGACTTCCGCTTCACCCCCAAGGGCGCCGCCGTGAAGTACAACAGCGGGATCGGTATCCGGCTTTCGCCGTGGGGCGAGTTATGGACGCAGGCCCAGACCGGCCCCAGCGGCGGCTACCTGTTCGGCGTCAACCTGGTGGAGGGCGCCTTGCAGCAGTTCAATCTGATGAAGGAGATGAAAGAGAACCGCATCAAGGCGGCGGGCGAGTGGAACCACTACGAGATTCGCGTGCAGGGGGACAAAATCGCGCTCTCGGTGAATGGCGTTTTGGTTAACGAAATTGCGGGAATTGCCTTGCGCAAGGGCCATATCGGGCTCGAAGCCGAAGGCCACGAGATCGCGTTCCGCAATATCAAGTTGACGGTGCTGCCGTAGGGGGGGTCACGCGCGTTCGGGCTGCGCTTGGATTGGCAGGCTGAAGCCCGCCCCACCAAGCACCGGGCGGAGCCTTTCTCGGAAATAGACGTTCGCCCCAGGAGAGCGCTCCCTAACGGTCGCGGCTCGGATGGGAGTTGCGATGCGTCAATGAGCGCCGCGACCGGCGTACCCACTGGGCCGGGCGCGATTTCCTGGTGGGTAGCAGCATTCTTTTGGCAGCGTATGCAGCCACGCGCTATTCCACCGTGACGTGAGTGCCTTTGGGCTCCTCCCCTTGAGAAACTCCACGCGCGAAGTGCGGAAGTGGTCGCGCGTGCCTGCGCTCACCAGGTTTTGCAGCATCGGCATCGCGGTCTCGCAGAAGAAGCAGCCCCCGGCGTGATGGTTCGTAGTTTTCTCTGCGCTTCCCTCCGCGTTCTCTGCGTCGCTGCGTTGAAATCCATGCCGGCAGCCCGATTGCCCCCGAATGTTAAGATAGTAGTTTGCTTGAGCGGAGGGGATTTTCATGGCTGTAGGACCGCGCCGCAAGGCGGTAGTGGTGGATGTGGGGGGCGTCAAAGTCGGGGGCATGCATCCCATCGTCGTCCAGTCGATGACTAACACCGATACGGCCGACGTGGCCTCCACGGTCAACCAGGTAATGGCACTGGCGCGCGCCGGGTCGGAACTGGTGCGCGTTACGGTGAACACCGAAGCCGCCGCCGCGGCGGTCCCACGGATTGTGGATGCCTGCGCCGCTTTCGGCGTTCCCGTGCCCCTCATCGGCGACTTCCATTACAACGGCCACCTGCTGCTGAAGAAATATCCGGAGTGCGCGCGCGCGCTGGCCAAGTACCGCATCAATCCGGGCAACTCCGATATCGGGCGCAAGACGGACGACAACTTCCGCACCATGATCGAAGTAGCCATCGAGAACGGGAAGCCGGTGCGCATCGGCGTAAATTGGGGCTCGCTCGATGCGGCGCTGCTGACGCGCATGATGGACCGGAACTCGCTATTGCCCGATCCCAAGGAGGCGCGCGACGTCACGCTGGACGCCATGGTGGCGAGCGCCCTCGAATCGGCGCAGGCAGCCGAGCGCCACGGGCTGCCGCATGACCGCATCATCTTGAGCGCCAAGGTCAGCGGGGTGCAGGACCTGATCGACGTGTATCGCGCGCTGGCCGCGGTTTGCGATTACCCGCTGCACCTGGGATTGACCGAAGCCGGTTTGGGCAGCAAGGGAATCGTGGCCACCACCGCCGCGCTGGCGCCGGTGTTGCAGGACGGCATCGGCGATACCATCCGCACCTCGTTGACGCCGCTGCCTAACGGCGATCGCACGGAGGAAGTGATGGTCTCCCAGCAGATTCTGCAATCGCTGGGCATCCGCAGTTTCACCCCTCAGGTCACGGCCTGCCCAGGATGCGGGCGCACCACCAGCACCTATTTCCAGGAGATGGCGGACAAGATCCAGACCTACCTGCGGGAGCAGATGCCGCATTGGAAGGCCACGCACCCGGGCGTGGAGACCATGAAGGTGGCGGTGATGGGCTGCGTGGTAAACGGCCCCGGCGAGAGCAAGCACTCTAATATCGGGATTTCGCTGCCGGGCACTTTTGAGGAACCGAAGGCCCCGGTGTATGTGGATGGCCGGCTGATGACCACGCTCAAGGGCGACCGCATTGTCGCGGAATTCCTGGAGATTCTGAACACATACGTGGATACCCACTACGCCACCCACTACGCCACGCACCACGCCACGCACCACGGGGAAGTTGGCGACCCGGCCGTTGCCCGCGCTGTTCCGGCGCCGGCCCCGTTGGTATAATCGGCGCGACATGGCCAAACGTTTTACGCTGGTGGAGGCCCAAGGCCTGATCCCCGAGGTGGACCGCCTGCTCCGTCAGGCGCTCGAAACCAAGACTGAATACCAGAATGCCGAACAGGCGATTCACGAATTCAGCGAGCACGTGATGATGATGGGCGGCGTGATGGTAAACCGGGACCGCGCGCTGGAAGCCCGGGCGCGGCGCGACGACGCGGCCGCGCGGCTACGCGAATGCATTGAGGCGGTGCTAGGGACGGGCTGCCTGGTGAAGGATTTGGATATCGGGCTAGTGGATTTCCCCACCCTGTTCCGCGGCGTGGAGGTCTACCTGTGCTGGAAGCTGGGCGAGAGCGGCATCGCCTTCTGGCACGGCGTGGAAGAAGGCTTCCGCGGCCGCAAGGCCATCGACCAGGACTTTCTGGATCATCATCACGGCGACCGCCCGCAGTAACCATTCCGATGTCGCTGGGCACTTTAGAAACGGAAATCAAACTGGCGGTGAAGGACGCGCCTTCCGCCCGCCGCCTCTTGCGCAAGGCCGGCTTCGTGGTGTCGCGGCCGCGTGTTTTCGAGGCCAACACCGTGTTCGATACGCCGGAACTCAGCCTGCGGGCGTCTTCCAGACTGCTGCGGATTCGCCAGGCCGGCCGCGTCGCCACCCTGACCTATAAAGGCGTGCCGGAGAACGGCAAACATAAGAGCCGGGAAGAACTGGAGGTCGCGATTAGCAGCGCGGCGGCGATGATCTCGATAGTGGAGCGGCTGGGCTACCATTGCGTGTTCCGCTACGAAAAGCACCGTACCGAATTTCGCCAGCCGCGGCGCGCCGGTATCGCTATGCTGGATGAGACTCCGGTGGGCGTCTACCTGGAACTGGAAGGCACGCCGCACTGGATCGACCGCACCGCCCGCCGCCTCGGGTTCCAGGAGAGCGACTATATCACCGCCAGTTATGGGCGCGTGTACCTGGATTGGTGTGCCGCTAACGGGTGCACACCGGGGGACATGACGTTCGGTGTGGCGGCGCTCAGGCAACCGCGTCCAAACCAGAGGGTACCCCAAGCGAAGCCGGAACCAGACCGTAAGACGACCTCACCGTAGAGACGCTGAGACGCAGAGATCAGCGTAGAGGAAACCAAGGCTCGACGGGGAGTGGCAGGCTTCACGCCTCCTTGGCTGGCGCGCGGAGCAAGCGGATATCGCGGAGCAAATATCCCGCCGATTCCGGCAAGAAGTCTTATCCCCGCCTGACTAAAAACACCGCCACTTCCGCCGTCAGATTGGGCTGCCAGTCCACCTTGCGATGGCCCGCCAGGAAGTAGCGCCGCTCCACCACGAGAGATTCCAGCGCGGCCAGCGCTTCGAAATCGTGCACCGTCAGGAAGTGAATATTGGGCGATTCGAACCACTCATAGGGAAACAATTTGGTGCGTGGCGCGCGCCCGCTGAGGAGCATGGACAGGCGCACCTGCCAGTGGCCGAAATTGGGAAACGCCACGATGGCCCGCCGGCCCACGCGCAGCATCTCGCGCAGCACCGTGCGCGGATGGCGGGTCTCCTGCAAGGTCTGGCTGAGGATCACGTAATCGAAGGCCTGGTCCGGATAATCGGCCAGGCCCTCGTCGATATCGCACTGGAACACGGAGACGCCGCGCGCGATGGCCTTCTGCACCTTGGCGCCGCTGATTTCCACGCCGCGCGCATCCACGCCCTTGTTGGCCGCCAGCCACTCCAGCAGTTCGCCTTCGCCGCAGCCCAGGTCGAGCACCTTGGTCTTGGGCTCGACGATCTCGCCGATGATGGCGTAATCGCTGCGGCCCAGCAGGTCGCGGACGAACCCCGCCTTCATTGCGCCTTCTCGAACGTGCTGGCCAGAAAGCCGCGCACCAGGTCGGTCTGCTCCACCACGTCCACCAGGAAGGAATCGTGCCCGTAATTGGATTCCAGTTCCACGTAGGCCACGTCGCGATTGCGCGAGCGAAGGGCGCGCACCAGTTCCTGGGATTGATAGCTGGGGTACAGCCAATCCGAACTGAAGCTGATCACCAGGAAGCGAGCCTGCGTCTTTTCCAAAGCGGCCGCCAGCGTCCCCTGGCCATTGGTCAGGTCGAAGTAGTCCATCGCCTTGGTGATGTACAGGTAGGAATTGGCGTCGAAGCGGTGGACGAACTGGCTGCCGCGATAGCGCAGATAGCTCTCCACTTCGAAATCCACGTCGAAACCGAAGCTGAAGTTCTCCTTGCCGCGGAGTCGGCGGCCGAATTTCTCGCGCATCGAATCGTCGCTCATGTACGTGATGTGGCCCACCATGCGCGCCACGGCAAGCCCGCGCGCCGGGGGTTGCTTGTCGTAGTAGTTGCCCTCGTGGAAATCGGGATCGGCCATGATGGCCTGGCGTCCCACTTCGTTGAACGCGATCTGCTGCGCGCTGTGGCGCGTGGTGGTGGCGATCGGGATGGCGGAGACCACGGATTCGGGGTAGGCGGCCGCCCACTCTAGCGCCTGCATCCCGCCCATCGATCCGCCGGTAACCGAGAGCAGCCGCTGGATGCCTAAGGAATCGATCAGCATCTTCTGCAAACGCACCATGTCGCCGATGGTGATCACCGGAAACGACATGGCGTACGGGCAGCCGGTGGCCGGATTACGCGACCCGGGGCCGGTGGTGCCGCGGCATCCGCCCAGCACGTTGGAGCAGATCACGAAGTACTGGTTGGTGTCGAACGCCTTGCCGGGGCCGATCATGTTGTCCCACCAGCCGGGCTTGCCGGTTTCAGCGCTGATGCCCGCCGCGTGGGCATCGCCGGAGAACGCGTGCAGCACCACGATGGCGTTGGTTTTGGCGGCGTTCAATTCACCATAAGTCTCGTACGCCACCTCAACCGGCGCGAGCGTGGTGCCGTTATCGAGAGCGATGAAATCAAAGCGTACAGTATTGGCCGAAACGATCATTTCCGGGTTGTCTTCATTGCATGATAACAAAGCCGGTCGCGGGGAGCCGTTTTCCAAAGTTCCGTTTCCAAAGTTCGGTTAGACACAGGGCAGAATGGACCACCCCCGCCGCGCCCGTGCCATAATAACCCCGTGGAGTTGTCTGTCGGAAAAATGAAGCGCATGAAGGCGCTCTCTAACGAGCGCGGTGTCATCGCCGCCATGGCCATGGATCAGCGAGGCAATCTACAGAAGGCCCTGTCCACGGTGCGCGGCGTCGATGTGCACGAAATTACGCCGGCCATGATGAGCGAGTTCAAGGCGGCGGTGAGCCGCATTCTCACGCCGTATGCCAGCGCCATTCTGTTGGACCCCGAGTTCGGCCTGGAAGCCGGACGGGAGCGCGCCCCCAATGCCGGTCTGCTGCTGTCCTACGAACTCTCCGGCTACGACACCACCCGTCCGGGCCGCCTGCCCGACCTGTTGCCACACGTTTCGGTGCAGCGGTTGGTGGATTTTGGCGCCGACGCCGTCAAGATCCTGATCTACTACTCCGTGTTCGACGACGCCGCCGTTAACGATGTGAAACACGCCTTCATAGAGCGCACCGGCGCCGAGTGCGCAACCCACGAGATCCCGTTCTTCCTTGAAATAGTGGGCTACGATCCGAAAGGCGGCGACGAGAAGGGCTTGGAGTTTGCCCGCCAAAAGCCGGAAATCGTCAAGAAGAGTATGCAGATGTTCTCGCGTCCGGAGTTTCGCGTGGACGTTATGAAAGTGGAAGTGCCCGTCAATGCGGAGTTCGTGGAAGGCTGCGCGGTCTACCGGGGGCCGAAGGCGTACACGCGGGAGGAAGCCCGCCAGCACTTCCGCGAAGCCGCGGCGATGGCCGCCAAGCCCTTCATTTATCTTTCCGCCGGCGTGAGCAATGCCCAGTTCATCGAATCGCTGGCGATTGCCGGGGAGGCGGGCGCCGACTACTGCGGCGTACTCTGCGGGCGCGCCACCTGGAAAGACGGCATTCCGGTCTACGCCAAGCAGGGGCTCAA
>JANYJN010000529.1 GCA_025358475.1 Candidatus Solibacter sp. | reverse complement strand
TTCCACCGCCTCAACAAATACTCCAACAGTTTTACCCTCTTCCTCCGCTATCAGGCCCAGACCGAGCGGCTCTATCGCCGCGCCATCGAGGAATTCAACCGCCTCAAAGCCCTCCGCCACGAATTACCAAACGAACCCGTCGTGGACACCCAACCCGAAGCAAACGAAACCCTTAGCACGCCCCAACCGAACCCGGCGAACTCGGCTAACCCCGCGAACCCCTCGCCAGCCGGGAATATCCCCGGACAACCCCCGCGCTTCCACCCCAACGGCGAACCCTTGCTCGTTCACCCGCCTGCTGGTTCGCCCGGCGCCTCCGAGACCTTGTCGCTAGACCCGGACTTGCACCCCACGCCGCTGAAGCCGCCACGCGTCGCCTAAAATCCAACTGGAGTGCGGCCGAAGTCTTACCTGTTTGTGGGGCAGGCAATCTTGCCTGCAGCCGCCCTTCAGGCGGCTCAGTCGAGGTGTGAGAGAGTTTTGGATCCTAGTTGGACCCACTGAAAGCCGGCAGCCAAGTGCATACTCATAAATTCTGCTTGCCGCAGACCACTAGATTGGCCGTTACAATAAGATGAATCTGTCACTACTAATGTCGTGTGCCGCGAGCGGAAACGCTGGTAGCGCCGCCCGATTGTAGTTCGTTCGCCGGTATCTTATGATGACTGTGACCCCATGAGCCCGCTATGAAAAGGTCCCGCTACCGCGTCATGGCGCTGACCATCTTCGGCGCGTGCGCCGCTCTGCCCCAAACCGCGCCGCCGCCAACGCCCGCCAAGCCTCCCGCGGAAATGGTCACCCACGACGAGCCGGCGATGTTCAAGGCGCGGGTCAACCTGGTGATGGTGCCCGTGGTGGTCCGCGACCGCCAGGGCAAGGCCGTGGGTAGCCTCAAGCAGGAAGATTTCCAACTCTTCGACAAGGGCAAGCCGCAATTCATCGCGCGCTTTTCCGTGGAGAAGGCGGCCGGCCGCCTCCACACAGCCGGCACCGCCGCCCCCGCCCCCAGTCCGGACAAGCCGTCCGAGGACAAACCCGCCGCCGACCTGCCGGATCGCTTCATCGCCTACCTGTTCGACGACGTGCACATGAAGTTCGGCGACCTGGCCCGCGCGCGGGATGCCGCCGGCCGGCACATTGATAGCGCCCTGCGCACCACCGATCGCGCCGCGATTTACATGACTTCGGGCCAGACCGCCCAGGATTTCACCGACGATCGGGCCCTGTTGCATGCCGCGCTCGCCAAACTGCGCATGCGGCCGGTCACCGGGCAAGGCAGCCGCAACTGCCCCAACATGACCTATTACATGGCGGACCAGATCGTGAACAGGAACGATCCCACCGTTCTTGATGCCGCGGCGCAGGATGTCATCTCCTGTCAACGCTTGGCCTCAAATCAATATCAAATGGCACAGCAGATAGCCCAGCAGGCCGCGCGGCAGGAACTCGCTCTCGGCGATCATGAGACGCGCCTCGCCATGGGCGTGATTAAAGAACTGGTTCGCCGCATGGCGGCCATGCCGGGACAGCGCACCATCATCCTGGTCTCTAGCGGCTTTGTGACCTTGCCGGAGCACTCGACGGAAAAGACTGAGATCCTGGACCGGGCGATTCGCTCCAGCGTGCTGATCAACTCGCTCGATGCGCGCGGCCTCTATACGGACATGCCCGATATCGCGCGCCAGACCAGCAACGTTATTACGGAGCCGATCCTGCAACAGATGGAGCGCGCGGCCAGCCGCGCGCAAGCCGACGTGATGGCGGAATTGGCGGCCGGCACCGGCGCCACTTTCGTCCAGAACAGCAACGATCTGGACGCCGGGTTCGCGCGCCTGGCCTCGGCTCCGGAGTATTACTATCTGCTATCCTTCTCTCCCCAGAACCTCAAAATGGACGGCAGTTTCCACGCCCTAAAAGTGATCCTCAAGAACGTGAAGGGCGTGAACATCGGCGCGCGCACCGGCTACTATGCGCCGCGGCATCTGGAGAATGCCATCGAGACCGCCAGGCGCGAGATAGAAGAGGCGCTGTTCTCACGCGAGGAGATGAGCGATATCCCGGTGGAAATCCATACCCAGTTCTTCAAGTCGGGCGACAACGCCGCGCGGGTCTCGCTGATCGTCAAAGTGCAGGTCAATCACCTCAAGTTCCGCAAGGAAGCCGACCGCAACTGCGACGAACTCACCGTGGTCGCCGGCCTGTTTGACCGCAACGGCGTGTATGCGGCGGGTACTCAGAAGAAGATCGAGATGCGTCTCAAAGATGAGACGCTGGAAAAACGGCTGGACGGAGGCTTGACCATCCGCTCCAGTTTCGATGTCAAGCCGGGCACGTATTCCATCCGGCTGGTAGTCAGGGATGTCGAAGGACAATTGATGTCGGCGCGGAACGGCGCCGTCGAGATTCCGTACTAAGAGGTGTAACATGCAATTCCCGCGCACCATTCCGTTGAGCGGTATTCTTCTTCTGGCGGCCGCCGTGTCGCCGGCCCAACAGGCGCCCCCAACCGTGATCCGGACGGAAACCAAGCTCGTGCTGGTGGACGTGGTGGTCACCGGCAAGAAGGGCGTGTATGTGGAAGACCTGGAACTCACGAACTTCAAGGTTTGGGAAGACAACAAGCAGCAAGTGCTCAAGACCTTCTCCTCTGGCGCCGACCCCAAGGGCCCAGCCGGGCAGCAGCGCTACATTGTCCTCTTCTTCGATAACTCAACCATGGGGATTTCGGAGCAAATGCAGGCGCGCCAGGCAGCGGCGCGTTTCATTGAATCCACTGCCGGTCCGGACCGGCTGATGGCCGTGGTGAACTTCACCGGCGCACTGCATATCGCGCAGAATTTCACCGGCGATATCGACCGCCTCAAGCAGGTGGTAGGCGGCATCAAGACCTCGGCGGTGGCGCCCGGACCCGAAGTGGCCAGTCTGGGTGTACCGCGGCTCGGTGGCGGCGCCGGTGCGTTTGGCGCGCGCAGTATGCTGCTGGCTTTGCGCAGCATGGCCCAGAGTCTCACCCAGGTTCCAGGCCGCAAAAGTCTGATCCTGTTCACGTCGGGATTTCCAATGAGCTACGAATCGCGTTCCGAAGCCAATGCGGTGATCGATTCCTGCAGCAAGGCGAACGTGGCGATTTATCCCATGGACGTGCGCGGGCTTGCCGCCGGCGTGCCGGGCATGATGGATGATAGTCCAGGTCGCGGACGCGGGCGCGCGGCGCTGGAATTTCCCCAGGCATTTCCCGGTCTGGCGTGGCGCTCCAGCGGAATCGCGCTGGCGGCTTCTCCCGTGCTGCGCCTTGCCGCATTCCTTCTGTCCGCTCCTGAGTGGGAGCAGCAGGGCGGGCGCGGTGGCGGCAGTCCTGGCAGCAACCCTGGCAGCAACCCAGGCAGCAACCCAGGCAGCAACCCAGGGTCACCAGGCGGCGGGCCCTCGCGCGGCGCCCCCGGCGGCAATACCGGCGGCAACCCTGGCGGCAACCCTGGGGCGGGGAGCGGCACCACGCGGGGCACCAATCCCGGCAACCCTGGCGGCAGCAACACCAACACCAACACCAACACCAATCGCAATACCAACCCCAATGGCGGGTCGAATAATTCCGACAATCAGTTCAACCGGAACAATCCCTACAACAGTCCATCGCGCCTCAGCATTCCAGAGTTTCCGCACGGCGCCTCCGACAATCAGCAGATCATGTACCTGCTGGCCGACGGCACCGGCGGGTTCGTGACCAGCAACACGAACGACATGCTCGCCAACCTGCAGAAGATCGCCAAGGAGCAAAATCATTACTATATTGTCGGGTATACGCCGCCCGAGTCGGCCGAAGGCAGTTGCCACACCCTCAAGGTCAAAGTGGACCAGGGCGGAACCACCGTGCGTTCCCGTGCGGGCTACTGCAACGTGAAATCACGCGACGCGCTGGCTGGCAACCCCATCGAAAAGACGCTGGAGAGCCGCGCCACTGCACCGGCGGCCGGAACCATCGCCGCGTCGATGCGGGCGCCGTTCTTCTATACCGGCGCCAATACCGCGCGCATCGCGGTCGCCATGGAGATTCCGGCGGGCGCCATCAAATTCGAGAAGGTGAAGGGCAAGATGCATGCCGCCGTGAACGTCCTCGGCATCGCCTACCATCGGGATGGCGCCGTGGCGGCCCGTTTCAGCGATGTGGTCAAACTGGATTTCGAAAACCAGAAGGAAGTGCAGGCCTTCCAGGCAAAGCCGATGCACTACGAAAACCAGTTCGACGTGGCAGTGGGCGTCTACAATCTGAAAGTCGTGTTCGATTCCGGCGGCGCCAGTTTCGGCAAGCTGGAATCGCCGCTGGTGATCAATGCCTACGACGGCAAGGATTTCGCCGTCAGCGGGATCGCCTTCAGCACGCTGTTTGCCAAGGTGACCGATGCCGACGCCAGCCTGGACACCGCGCTGCTGGAAGGGCGCTCGCCCCTGGTGGCTGAAAATGTCCAGTTCACGCCCACCGGCGCCGCGCGCTTCAAAGCCGCCGACAAGGTGGGCATGTATTTCGAACTCTACGATCCGGCCCTGGTCGGCGAGAAAAAGCCGGCACTGGCGGTGCAGATCCACATCCTGGATGGCAAGACGCTGGATCTGAAACAGGATTCCGGCAACGTGAAGCTGGACCGTTTCGTGCAGGCCGGTAGTCCCGTGGTGCCCACCGGCCTGCGTATGCCGATCGAGGCGCTGGCTCCCGGACGGTACCGGCTGGAAATCCGGGCCCTCGATTCCACCGGCAGTTTTGCCATCCGCACGGCGGATTTCGAAATTCTGTGAAGGATGGTGTTCACCGCAGAGACGCAGAGAACGCAGAGGAAGCGCAGAGAAAACCAGCCAGTATTTCCTCAGCGCTCTCCGCGCTCTTCGCGCTCCACGGGGTTTGCTTCTCTGCGCTTATCTCTGCGTTCTCTGCGTCTCTGCGGTGAATCGGCTTCCTGACTGGTGTCCGCTCTATCGAGCCAGGGACTACGCCCTCACCGCGGCCGGCAATTCCTTGAGGATCTCCGAGACGAACGCCTTGGCATCCCCGAACAGCATCAAGGTCTTATCCATGTAATACAGATCGTTGTCGATGCCCGCGAAGCCGGGACTCATGGAGCGCTTGATCACCATGACGGTATGCGCCTTGTCCACGTCCAGAATCGGCATGCCGAAAATCGGGCTGGTCTTGTCGGTGCGCGCCCCAGGGTTGGTGACGTCGTTGGCGCCGATTACCAGCGCCACGTCGCACTGCGGGAATTCGCCGTTGATCTCGTCCATCTCGATCAGCCGGTCGTAAGGGATATCCGCCTCGGCCAGCAGCACGTTCATGTGGCCGGGCATGCGTCCCGCCACCGGGTGGATGGCGAATTTGACGTCGATGCCGCGCTTCATCAGAACATCGAATAACTCGCGGATCTTGTGCTGCGCCTGCGCCACCGCCAGGCCATAGCCCGGAACGATGATCACGCTCGACGCCGCTTCCAGGACGGACGCCGCCTCTTCGGCGCTAGCCGAGCGCACCGGCCGCTGCTCCGTCTTCACCTTGGCCGGCTGAATCTGGCCGAACGCGCCGAACAGCACATTGGCGAAGGAGCGGTTCATCGCCTTGCACATGATGATGGAGAGAATCAGGCCGCTCGAGCCATCCAGCGCGCCCGCGATGATGAGCAGTTTGTTGTCCAGCGCGAACCCCATGGCGCAGGCCGAGAGCCCGGCGTAAGAGTTCAGCAGCGCGATTACCGTGGGCATGTCGGCGCCGCCGATGGGCAGGATCAGCAGCACGCCGAAAATCAGCGAGAGGCCCGCGAAGATGGGGAAAATCCAGGTGTCGGTCGGCACCATTATGACGCGCACGCCCAGCCCCAGGGCGATGGCGAAGAGCACGAAGTTGGTGGCGTTCTGGTTCTTGTAGACCAGCGGGCGCGAGGGCAGAATCTCTTGCAGTTTGCCCATGGCCATCAGGCTTCCGGTGAAGGTGAGGAAGCCGAGCAGGGTCTCTACCACCAGGGCCACCATGGTGAGACCGCCCAGTTCGGTTCCGGCATGGGGCTGCCGCTGGTAGTATTCCGCGGTGCCCACCAGCGCCGCCGCCAACGCTCCGCAGGCGTGCGACATGGCCGTCCGCTGCGGCACCGCCGTCATCGGCATGATGTAGGCGATCGGCACGCCCACCGCGGTGCCGATGAACAACGCCGCCAG
>JANYJN010000526.1 GCA_025358475.1 Candidatus Solibacter sp. | reverse complement strand
CTCATCGATGCGGCTGGGGAAGACGTCGAGGAACGCCTTGATGCGCTGGTGCCAGCCACGCGGCGGTTCCAGGGCCAGCCCGCCGATGCGGAAGTAACTGGTCATCATGCGCTGGCCGCTGAACTGTTCGAAGATCTTGAGTATCTCCTCGCGCTCGCGGAAGCAATACAGGAACACCGTCATGGCGCCGATATCCAGAGCGTGCGTGCCCAGCCACACCAGATGGCTGTTGAGGCGCGTGAGTTCGGTGAGCATGACGCGCATCCACTGGGCCTGCGGCGGAATCTCCAGTTCCAGCAGTTTCTCCACCGCCAGGCACCACCCCAGGTTCATGGAGAGCGGCGCCAGGTAATCCACGCGGTCGGTCAGGGTAACCGCCTGCTGATAGTTCTTAACTTCGAATTCCTTTTCGATGCCGGTGTGCAAAAACCCGATGTCCGGCCGGCAGGAAACAACGTTCTCGCCGTCCAATTCCAGTATCAGGCGCAGCACGCCGTGGGTGGACGGGTGCTGCGGACCCATGTTGAGGATCATGCGGCGCCCGCCAGAGGGCGACTGCTCCGCTTCCACCCCGGCACCTACCAACTCCGGAACGCCCGGTTCGCTCATACTAGGCCCGCTCCCTAACGGTGGGGGCTCTGAAAGGTGCCGCGACTCTGAAGTTCGCAGGCGAAACCGCCTGCGCCACCAAGGGCAATTCGGTTGACTGCAAGGATGGGGCAGGCGCTTTCGCCTGCCAACCGCCGGATACGTGAGTGACCTTCTGGGATGGCATGCTAAGCCCTCGGCCCCATGATGGGATAATCCTTGCGCAACGGGTGCCCTTCCCAGTCGTCCGGCATCAGGATGCGGCGCAGATCGGGATGGTTGAGGAAGCGGACGCCGAAGAGGTCGAACACTTCGCGTTCATACCAGCCGGCGCCGCGCCAGACGCCGGTGACGGAATCGATCGTGGGTTCCGCGCCAGGCAGGCGGCACTTTAAGCGCAGGCGCTCATTGCGTTCGACGGAATGCAGATGGTAGACAATTTCGAAGCGCGGTTCGGCCGGGTAGCGGTCCACAGCGGTGACCGTGCTGACGCGGACGAATTTCTGATCGTACTTCAGAAAGCCGCAAACGCTGGCGATTTTGGCCGGAGCGATCTCGAGCGTCAACTCGCCGTGTGCAAATTGGCCGCCTTTGATTGCGTCGGCATCAAACGCGTCCACAGCGACGACCGCGGCATGCTGTTTCAAATGATCGGATAGCATTGTGCCTGTCCTACTTCCGCCCGGAGCGTCCGGTTTCGGCCCAATCGAGGGCGCCCTTCTTCCAGATGTAGAAGAACCCCGAAAGGATCAAAATTACGAAGACCAGCATCTCGAAAAAGCCGAACATTTTGAGATCGCGATAAACCACCACCCAGGGATAAAGGAAGATGGCCTCGATATCGAACAGAATGAAAAGCATGCCCACCAGGTAGAACTTCACGCTGAAGCGGTGCCGCGCATCGCCCGTGGGCACGATGCCGCTCTCGTAGGGCATGTCTTTGTAGCGATTGCGCACCTTCTTGCCGAGCAGGTACGAAGCGCTCAACAATCCCGCCGCGAGGCCCATCGCGATGAGAGCCTGGAGCAGGACGGGGAAGTACAACTCAGTGTAGGAGTTAGGCATGCGAGTTCCGAGTTCGGAGAGGCTCAGATCTGACTATAATGGTTTGAAAACAGGGGTGTCAACCAACATGATTGAGATCACCGTCAACGGAGAGGCGCAAATCGCCCCTCCAGGGCAGACCATCCTGGGTCTCATCCAGCAATTGGAACTGGACCCGGCGCGCGTGGCGGTGGAGTTGGACCGCCGGATTGTCAAGCGACCGTGCTGGCCGGAGACGGTCTTGCGCACCGGTGCGCAACTCGAAATCGTTCAGTTCGTAGGCGGTGGATAAAAACGACTGCTCCCTCACGATCCCGGCTCGGATTGGCGCATCGTCCCGTCAGAGCCGCGACCGTGAGGAAGCGATCGCTGTTCGTAGCCTACACGAAGCTGCGGATGGCGCCCGCTTCGTCTTCGTGAACATCGAAAACGGTGTAGAGTTTCGTGATCTGGAGCAGATCCTTGACCCGCTTGTTGAGGTTGAGCAGCTTCAAGGCGCCGCCCCCGTTGGTTACCGTGGTGAATCCGGATACCAGTTCACCGATCCCGGAGCTGTCGATATACGACACGTCGCCGAGGTTGAGCAGGATCTTCTTCTGGTTCTTGCTCACCAAATCGCGCAGCGCGTCGCGGAGAACGCTGGAGCCTTCGCCCAGCGTGATTCGCCCCGCTACGTCAATCACTGTCACGTCACCCACCTGCCGAGTAGTCAATTTTACGCTCACTGAATATGCCTCCCTGGCTGAAACCGCAAAGTCTATTTAGACACCAAATTCTTGACCAAAGTTACTTCGGTCCCGCCGGACTCCAGTCGCCGTATCTGGAAATCGTCCATGAAAGACCGGATGAGGAAAATGCCCCTGCCGGAAGTGCGCAGCAGGTTTTCCGGGGCTAGAGGGTCGGGGATGGAACCGAAATCGAAGCCTTCGCCCTCATCGCCGACACGGACCGTAAACTGACGCCCATCGGCCGTCACCGCAAACCGGACCTTTTTTTGGGCGTTGTACCGGTTTCCGTGGACCACGGCATTGACGACGGACTCGCGAATCGCCATGCCGATCTTCATCAGGTCGTCTTCGTCCATACCGGCGCGCTGGGCCATGCCGACCGCCAACTCTTCGGCCGAGTCGACACTGTCCAGAGTCGAGTCCAGAAACCGCTCGACGGCTTCCGGTATATGGCTGGCGTTTTCCTGCATACGTAGAGCGCCCCCGACCCTGGGGCAAAGCGAATCGACAGAATAAATTACCGAAGATGCCAAAGTCAAGGCGCGCTCCGGAACCGGCCGCCCTCAGTGATGGTACCAAACAACTTCGCCGTGGCCCAGGGCGCTACAATTGGGGCGTGGACAAGCTGGGTGAAACCGAACTGGCCCGCGCGCTGCTCGCTGGAGAAACCAATGCCTTCGAAAGGTTCGTGGAGCATTTCCGGGGCAAGGTTTTTCACTATAGCTGGGTAATGTGCGGCAGCCCGGAAGACGCCGAGGAAGTGGCCCAGGAGACGCTGCTGAAGGTGTTCGAGAGCTTCGACCAGTTGCGCGAGCCGGAGCGGGTCCGCGCCTGGGTGTTCCGCATCGCCCGCAATGTCTGCCTGATGCAGCGCCGCAAGAGCGTCTTCGCCCCGGCCCACGAACTGTCGCTCGATGAATTGCCGCCCGCCGACGAAATACCCGACGGCGGGCGCGCTCCCGAGGGTGAGTTGCTGCGCGGCGAACTGCGCGCCGTAATCGACCGGGTAATCGTCGAATTGCCGCCCTCGTATCGCGCCGTGGTGCTGCTGCGCGACATGGAGGAGTTGACCACCGAAGAGACCGCGCAGATTCTCGATCTGGGCATCGACGTGGTCAAGACCCGCCTCCACCGCGGGCGGGCGGCGATGCGCCAGAAGCTGGATTGCTACCTCAACAATAACTGCCTGGAAGACCAGCCCAGCCCCAATCCGGCGCCCCTGACGGCGGCGGAGCGGCACGACCTCTACACAACCTGGAAAAAGCGCCTCGTTGTCACCTGACTGGTTACCTGACTTCGTGACTTGAGTCACACCGCAGCATTTTTCGATAAGCTAGTCTTAAATCAGAGGTAGACGCAATGGCCCCCGTTGTGGCCCGACCCCCGGCGCCCATCCGCAAG
Organism: Candidatus Solibacter sp.; assembly: GCA_025358475.1. Taxonomy (GTDB): domain Bacteria; phylum Acidobacteriota; class Terriglobia; order Bryobacterales; family Bryobacteraceae; genus Solibacter. The sequence continues at coordinate 947 of JANYJN010000526.1, read as the reverse complement.
AAACTGGTCCGACGCGCCGGACGGGACCGCTCGCAAACCCTACGCCGCGCGGTGCAATTGGCGTTTTTGGCGCTGAATGCGTGGATCGGCATCGAGTTCTACCTGTTTGTGCGCTACTACGAGACTGGCGGGCGCAGCCTATGGGCGGGGCGGCCGCCGGGGGTGGAGGGCTGGCTGCCCATAGCCTCGCTGATGAATCTGAAGGTGCTTCTGGTCAGCGGACAGATGCCGCGCCTGCACCCCGCCGGGATGTTCCTGCTGATCGCCTTTCTGGCCGTATCCTGGATCTTCCGCAAGAGCTTCTGCGGCTGGCTGTGTCCCGTGGGGACCGTCTCGGAGTACCTGTGGCGGCTGGGACGCCAGACCTTTGGCCGTAATTTCCGCCTGCCGCGCAAGCTGGACTTGGGGTTGCGCAGTCTCAAGTACCTGCTGCTCGCCTTGTTCCTGTATGCCGTGGGTGGGATGTCTGTGGAGGCGATCCGCGCTTTCCTGGAAGGCCCGTACGGCATGGTGGACGACGTGAAGATGCTCAACTTCTTCCGCTTCCTGGGCCTGGCCGGCGGCACGGTGGTGGCGCTGCTGGTGGTAGCTTCGGTATTCGTGCAGAATTTCTGGTGCCGGTATCTCTGCCCGTACGGCGCCATGATGGGGCTGGTCGCGCTCGCCAGTCCCCTCCGCATCCGGCGCGAGGCTTCCCTCTGCATAGACTGCGGCAAGTGCGCCAAAGCGTGTCCCGCTGGGCTTCCGGTGGACAAGCTGATCGCCATTCAATCGGCGGAGTGTACCGGCTGCCTGGAGTGCGTGGCGGAGTGCCCGGCGGCGGGGGCGTTGATGATGGCGGCGCCGCGCGGGCGCAAGGTGCCCGCCTGGGCGATGGCGGCGGGCGTGGCGGTCCTGTTCCTGGGCATCTGCGGCCTGGCGCAGTATACAGGCTACTGGCGCACCGA
>JANYJN010000584.1 GCA_025358475.1 Candidatus Solibacter sp. | reverse complement strand
TCATCCGGTCCACGATGATTTCCAGGTGAAGTTCGCCCATCCCAGACAGAATCGTCTGGCCGGTTTCCGGATCCGTATTGACGCGGAACGTGGGGTCTTCCTGCGCCAGTTTCTGAATTGCCAGGCCCATTTTTTCCTGATCGGCCTTGGTCTTCGGCTCCACCGCCAGTTGAATCACCGGCATCGGGAAATCGATCGATTCCAGCACGATCGGGCTTTCGTCGTTGCAAATCGTATCGCCCGTCGACACCGTCCTCAAACCGACAGCGGCGCAGATGTCGCCGGCCACAATCTCCTGAATCTCTTCGCGCTTGTTGGCGTGCATGCGCAATAGGCGCCCCACTCGCTCTTTGCGGCTCTTGGCCACATTGAACACGAATTCGCCGGCCTTCAGCGTACCCGAGTAAACCCGGAAGAATGCCAGTTGCCCGACGTACGGGTCGGTCATGATCTTGAACACCAGCGCCGAAAAGGGCTCGCTGTCGGAAGCGTGGCGGATCAAAATCTTTTCGGGGTCGTCGACATCGTGACCCTCGATGGGCGGAACGTCCAGCGGAGAAGGAAGGTAATCCACCACCGCGTCCAGCATCGTCTGGACACCCTTGTTCTTAAAAGCCGTGCCGCAGATTACCGGGAAGATCTGCAAAGCGATGGTCGCCTTGCGGATACCGGCGCGGATTTCGTCGTTGGTGATGGCTTCACCCTCGATGAATTTGTGCATCAGCGCTTCGTCGTGCTCGCTGATCGCCTCGATCATGAGCGCGCGGTATTCCTTGGCCTTTTCTTTCAGGTCGTCCGGAATATCCACCACGTCATACTGCGCTCCCAGCGTCTCGTCGTGCCAGATGACGCCGCGCATCTCCACCAGATCCACCACGCCCAGAAATTTCTCTTCCGCGCCGATGGGAATCTGAATCACCACCGGACGGCACTTCAGGCGGTCGATTATCGTCTGCACCGAGTGGTAAAAATCCGCGCCCACCCGGTCCATCTTATTGATGAAGCAAATCCGCGGAACCGAGTACTTGTCCGCCTGCCGCCAAACCGTTTCCGATTGCGGCTGTACGCCGGCCACGGCGTCGAATACCGCCACCGCGCCGTCCAACACGCGCAGGCTACGCTCCACCTCGGCGGTGAAATCCACATGCCCCGGCGTGTCGATAATGTTGATCTGGATATCGCGCCACTCGCAGGTGGTCGCGGCCGACGTGATCGTGATGCCGCGTTCCTGTTCCTGCTCCATCCAGTCCATGGTGGCGGTGCCCTCATGAACTTCGCCCAGCTTGTGGGTGCGCCCCGTGTAATACAAAATCCGCTCGGTCGTAGTGGTCTTACCGGCATCGATATGGGCCGCGATGCCGATGTTCCTCATACTCTCAAGTGGGGTGGTTCTAGCCATGCAGTTCCGATTAGCTCCTGTTGTCCGCGTCTTTAGTACGACAAATGCCTACCACCGGTAGTGCGCGAAGGCCTTGTTGGCTTCGGCCATGCGGTGTACGTCGTCGCGTTTCTTGATCGCTCCGCCGCGCATATTGGCGGCGTCGTTCAGTTCATTGGCCAGCTTTTCCGCCATGCCCTTTTCGGGGCGCGTGCGGGCGTTGGTGATGATCCAGCGCATGGCCAGCGAAGTCCGCCGGTTCTGCGGCACTTCGATCGGCACCTGATAGTTGGCGCCGCCCACCCGCCGCGTTTTCACTTCCAGCATCGGCTTGGCGTTCTCTACGGCCTTCTTGAAGGCCTTTAGCGGATCGTCGCTGGTCCGTTCCTTGATCTTCTCCATGGCGTCATAGAAGATTCCTTGCGCGGTGTTCTTCTTGCCTTCCCACATCAAGGAGTTCACGAACTTCTCAACCAGCGTGGAATTGTAGACCGCATCCGCCGCTACTTCCCGAATTTCAGCTCTTCGTCTGCGTGGCATACTTTAACCTAGGATTTTGGCCTCTTGGCCCCGTACTTCGAACGGCTCTGTTTGCGATTGGCCACGCCGGCTGTATCCAGCGCGCCGCGGATCACGTGATAGCGCACACCCGGAAGATCCTTCACACGGCCCCCGCGGATCAGCACGATCGAGTGCTCCTGCAGGTTGTGTCCCACTCCCGGAATGTACGTGGTCACTTCGATCCCGTTGGTGAGCCGCACACGCGCCACTTTCCGCAACGCCGAGTTCGGCTTCTTGGGTGTCGAAGTATATACACGTGTACAGACTCCCCGCTTTTGCGGGCAGCTTTCCAGCGCCGGGCTCGATGTCTTCCACCGTGGCGGTTTCCGCCCATTACGCACAAGTTGATTAAACGTTGGCACGATTTCCTCTTCGCGAAGTAAATCAAAAATATGTGTGGAGCAACCCACTACGACCAGGATCCGCACGAGAATCCCAGAAAACTACCAGACTGCCGGTCGCAACTGCGAGGATTACCTTGCTTTTATGGACAGGCCCATGTTCAAACCAGGAGTAAATCCAGGTTAACCTCGGGGCCTCACCCTCGGCCGGACCCGCCTAAAGACGGGTGGTAGCACAAGAGCAGAAAGCTTTGTCTCGCGAAACT
>JANYJN010000512.1 GCA_025358475.1 Candidatus Solibacter sp. | reverse complement strand
ACGGCTGGCGAAGGGCGGCGCGGATGTGGTGGGAGTGGTGCTGAACACGGTAGCTGCGGCACGGGCAGTATACGAAGAGTTGAAGAGGAAGGGCGAAGCGATTCTGTTGACAGGAAGGATACGGCCATTTGATCGAGATGTGCTGTTGAAGAAGTATTTGAACCGGATGAAGGCCGAGCGTCCGCGGGAAAGCGGCCAGCTATTCGTGGCGGCTACGCAGACGGTGGAGGTAGGAGCCGATCTGGATTTCGATGCGTTGGTAACGGAAGCAGCGGCCCTGGACGCGCTGCGCCAACGCTTCGGAAGACTGAACCGGCTGGGGTTGGGTGGACGTTCGCCAGCGGTGATTCTGAAGAAACGGGGAAAGGAAAAGGATTGGGTTTACGGCGAGGCGCTGGACGAGACGTGGAAGTGGCTTCACGAATTCGCGTCCAATGAAGGCGGCCAGCCGTGGATTGACTTCGGCGTGAAAGGGATGAGCGCACTGGCGGAACGGGAGCCGCGTGAGGGGCTGACGGTGTGCAAAGGAAATGGGCCGCTAGTCTTTCCTGCGCATTTGGATGCGTGGGCGCAGACCAATCCCGCACCGGCGGCGGACCCCGCGGTTGCGCCCTTCCTGCATGGCGAGAAGGCACTGGACGATGCCGATGTGCAGATTGTCTGGAGGGCGGATCTGGAAGAGGTAGACGTGAAGGAGTGGGCTATCATTCTGGCGGCGGCGCCGCCGATTACGACGGAGGCATTGCCGCTGCCTTACGGCGCGGCGCGTCGGTGGCTGGCTCGGGCAGCAGGAACGACGGCGGTGGCGGATGTGGAGGGCGTGGCGCTTACGGAGGAGGAAGAGACTCCGCGACGGACGGCGCTGATCTGGAGAGGGGAAGAGAACAGCAAGGTTGGCGCGGAGGGATTGAGACCGGGCGATACGGTGGTGGTGCGATCGAGCGAGGGCGGTTGTGACGAGTTCGGCTGGAATCCCGATTGCGATCTTACCGTTCGGGACATTGGCGACCCCTGTGCCAATGCTCGGGCTGAGGCGGGTGGGGGCAAGTATCGGATTCGGGTTCATCCGATGGTCGTTTTTCCGGGGGAGAAGGAGAGTCGGCGTGAGTTGCGGGATGCGATCCAGAGTTTCGCGGACTACGATACAGCTCATGAGGTGGAGGCGCTGGTGGTGAGCGTACCCGAACTGGCCGAGGCTGCGAAGCACGTAAAGTGGAGGCGCGCAAAATCCTATACGGAGGGCGGGTTGCTATTGGCCTCCGAGAAATTTGAGGTGGACGAGAAGAAAAAGTGCTCAGAGCAGGAAGTGGACGAGACGGACGAAAACGATACGGGTTCGCTGACTGCGCGAATGCCCCTGGCGCAGCACACAGCAGGTGTGGTGAAGAAAGCGCAGAAGTTCGCGCAGCGGTGCGGACTGGATGGCCGTTTGGAGAGCGCGATCACGACGGCCGCCGAGAGGCATGACTGGGGAAAAGGCGACGAGCGCTTTCAACGGTTGCTGGAACCATTGTGGGATTCGCGGGACGAGTTCCTGGCAAAGAACGACGGCTGCTCTCCGCGCGAATATCTGAGGCGACGCAGAGATTCGGGATATCCGAAAGGCGCGCGGCACGAGTTCGGATCGGCAATGCTGGCTGAGGCTTGGGCCGATTGGCCGGAGGGCTGCGATGCGGAACTGGTGTTGCACCTGATTGGGACACACCACGGTTACGGCAGGGCGCTGCCCCCGGCATGGACGGATGACGATTTCGAAGTACTTGCGCGAGTGGATGGGCGCGAGGTTTCGGTGCGAGGGGCGCATCGCGTGGGACGACTGGATTCAGGTTGGACAGACAGGTATTGGGCGATGACGCGAAAGTACGGCTGGTGGGGGCTGGCGTATCTGGAGGCGATTCTGCGGCGAGCGGACTGTGTGCGGTCGCGAGAAGAACAGGAGGATCGCCGATGACTTCGATTGAGTTGACCGGGTTGAAGGCGGACATACCCATGGGCGCGATGGCGGCGTTTGGAGTACTTCGCATTTGCCAGCGCCTGCCGGGTTTAGAAGGATCGAAACTGGCGTGGAAAGCGGGCGGCGGCGGAGACTTTGCAGTGCTGTGGGCGCCCGGCGGAACCACGGCGGGGGCATTGGTTGCGGCGCTGGCGAAAGACGTGAAGCAGGCGGCGGCGAGGGACGAGCTGAATTGGGAGGAGCAAATCAAGACACAAACTCCGATCCAATTCCGCGCGCGGGCCGAAGCAGCATTGAAAGCTGGGGAATGGGAAACGGCCGAATGGTTGGCCGCGTTCGCGAGCGAACTTGTGTGTGGGCGGGATGAAAAGATTGATGTCACGCCTTTCGACATGAGCGTAGCCCGACAGAAGTTTTTGGCCGATGCCCGGAAACTCGCGGCGGGTTTGGGGGAGGACAAGCCGGGCCGAAATGCCAAGCCTGCGGAGGAATCGTATCGTGAAGCGCTGTTCGGGCCGTGGAAGTACGAAGACGATCAGCACTCGCTGGGGTGGGACCCCTCGACGATGAAACTGGGCGCGTTCACATACAAAGCGCCCACGTCCATGGCAAATGCGGGCGTGAGGGCCGCGGTCTGGCTGGCATTTGAGAGTCT
>JANYJN010000481.1 GCA_025358475.1 Candidatus Solibacter sp. | reverse complement strand
ATCGAAGGCCACGGACATTTCACCGGGGTCGGCGAATTCCGCATGGGCCTGGACCTGCGCGAAGCGCGGACGTGGGACGAGATCGTGGCGCAGGTAGCCCGCGCCGTCAAACAGGCCAAGCCAGGCGCCTGGATCGATGGCCGCGGCTGGCACCAGTCCAAGTGGACCGCCCCGCCCACGCCGAACGTGGAAGGGTTCCCGCTTCACGATTCGCTGGACAAGGTGTCGCCGGACAACCCGGTAATTCTCACCCACGCCAGCGGCCACGCCGCCTTCGTCAACGGCAAAGCCCTGGCTTTGGCGGGCGTCAACGGCCAGACTCCGAACCCCTCCGGCGGCGAAATCCTGAAAGACGCCAAGGGCGCGCCCACCGGCCTGCTGCGGGAACGCGCCCAGGGCTTGGTCAGCCGCGCCCGCGCCGATTACGAATCTAAACGCACTCCCGCCGACCGCCTGGCCGAAACCAACAGGGCCATCCGCCTGGCCATCGACGAATCGCTCTCCAAAGGCATCACCACTTTCGAGGACGCGGGAAGCCCCTTCGCCACCGTGGACATTCTCAAGAAGATGGCCGACGCCCACGAACTTCGCATGCGTATCTGGATGATGCTGCGCGCTTCCAACGAGCAGCTTGCCAGTAATCTGGACCGCTACAAGATCATCGGCGCGGGCGGCGATTTCTTTACAGTGCGCGCCATCAAACGCGCCATTGACGGCGCGCTGGGCCCGCGCGGCGCCTGGCTGCTGGCCCCCTACACCGATAAGCCCGATAGCAGCGGGCTCAATACCGACGACCCCGCCGACATACGCAAGACCGCCGAACTGGCCATCCAGCACGGCTTCCAACTCTGCGTCCACGCCATCGGCGACCGGGCAAATCGCGAAACCCTCGATATCTTCGAGGACACCTTCAAAGCGCACCGCGATAAGAAGGACCTGCGCTGGCGCATCGAGCACGCCCAGCACCTCAGCGCCGCCGATATCCCGCGCTTCGGACAACTCGGCGTCATCGCCGCCATGCAGGGCATACATTGCACCTCCGACGCGCCTTACGTTTTGCTACGCCTGGGCCCGCAACGCGCCGGGGAAGGGGCGTACGTGTGGCAAAAGCTGATGAAGACCGGCGCGGTAGTGGGCAACGGCACCGACGCGCCGGTGGAGGATGTGAGCCCGCTGGCCAGCTTCTATGCGAGCGTCAGCCGCAAGCTGAAGGACGGCACGGTTTTCTACCCGGAGCAGCGCATGTCGCGCGTGGAAGCGCTGCAATCCTACACGGTCAACAACGCCTACGCGGCCTTCGAAGAGAAGCTGAAAGGTACGCTCGAGCCCGGTAAACTGGCCGACATCACCGTTCTCTCGCGCGACATTATGACCATCCCCGAAGACGAAATCCTGGCCACCGACGTGGTCTACACCATCGTGGGCGGCAAGGTCGCCTTCGACCGCACCGCGGCTTGGCGGTGAGCGGGCGGCACAGCTACCTGCGTGCCAGACGGCGCCGCGCCAGCCCGAGCGCCAGAATCCCGCACCCCAACAGGACCACGCTGCCCGGTTCCGGCGCACCTGTATCGGCGATCCGCTGCGCGGTGACAAAGACTCCGTCCTCTGCCTGGGCGGGAAGGTTTCCAGTGTAGGCCGCGGCGGCAAAGCTGGTGCCGTTGTATGTGATATCCCATGCCGTGGAACCGCCGCTCTGTTCGCTGGTGCTCAGCAGATGCCCCCCCAGTGACTGTGCCAGGAACTGGGACGCCGACACTTTTTGGATGTTGAACGGGTAGCTTGCCGCGTAATAGCCTTCCAGCGGATTTCCAGACAGGCCAATATCCAGAGGCACGAAGTTTACAGTTTCGAGCGACGGGATTGTCAGCCCACTGTCAATCACAGCGCCGCCCGGGGTGATCACGCGCAACTTCCCGCTGCCCTCGGAGGTCACCACCAAATCGCCTCCCAGAGCTCCCCAACCCGGTGCGCCTACCGGAATGATGTCCAATCCTTCGGTGTCTTCGCCAGTGCTCGCGATCAGCGTTGCGACACCAGTACTGGTCACCGAGTAGATGCTCCCCGTGGTTGTGACCACCAGCAACTTGCCCCCGAAACTGCTGCCCGGGTCGAACAACATGCCACGCACACCGCCATTCAATCCGCTCACGAACAAGGACGGGCTTCCGCCGGCGTCGGCGTATCGATAGATATCGCCGCCAGTGCCGGCATAGACCGTACCGGCGGCGAACCCACCTTGGCCTAAGGAGCCGGCCACGGCGATTTCGCCCCCGCCTGTGGGAAGTGGAGCGCCAAACTTCTGCGCGCTGCCCCCATTCAGGTCTGTCGAGTAAAGCTGGAGGTTGTTAATCCCAACATAGACGCTCCCGACGAACTTGTCCCCGGCGTAGGTAAAACCGATGGTAGCGTTTTGTCCCTCCACTGCGCTGATGGCCGCGCTCGAGACGAATGTGTTGAAAGTGATGGTGGCGCCGAAACAGGTCATCGAAAGACACGCCAGCAGCACTCCGCAACGTAATTGACACCTTCTCATGCTGTTCCCCTCCGGACTCATCGCGCTGCCCCCATTGAGCACCATAGGTGGGAACTCAACTTGCAGCGCGGTGAGAAAAAATGCTTCCCTCCATGGGCGACGCCCAAGGTTGCATGATTATAACTTGTTCGTATTGCCCTTTTCAATAAAAAACTTTTTATCAAGTACCATGACCCTTCTCATCTGTTACGAGCTGCTTCCTGGCGCCAATCCAGACCGGCCCGTCGGCCTCCTCGACCGAGCGCCATGGTGGCCGGCTTGGTCATCGAGTTTCCACCTGCTGAGGCTGCGCTAGTGGGATAGGTCTCCTCGCTCCTCCTCGCCTGTCGACTGAACCGCGCCGTTTAGTATCCTAATCTCTTAGGGAGGAAATCTCATGACCATCGCCGATCTTGCCCGGATTGCAGGACGCACTTACCCCGCGCGGCGCCGCACGCAGAATTTGGTGGGGGGCGCGAGCCCCATCCAAGCCGCCAATTTCTCCATCGGCAACGTCACCCTGGAGCCCAACGGGGGGCAAGTGCCGTGGCACAACCAGGAGCAGGAAGAGGTCTACTTCATCATTGAAGGCACGGGGGAAATGTGCCTGGGCGAGGAGCGCATGACGCTGCACGCCGGGCAGGCGGTCTACATACCGCATCAGGTCTTCCATCAGTTGACGAATACCGGCGACACAGCGCTGCGCATGCTCTACTGCTACGGACCCGCCGGCGACGTGGCCCACTGGCGCCAGGAACTGGAGGGCACGCTCCCCCGAGCCGGCGTCGATAGCCCCGCGCTGCCCGCCGGAGCCCACCCGCAATGCACCGAGAAACCGAAAGCGTAACCCAACTCCATGAGCGATAAAACCATCCACTCCGTAGGCATCATCATGAACGGCGTCACCGGACGCATGGGGTTGAACCAGCACCTGCGCCGGTCCATCTACGCCATCATGAAGCAGGGCGGCGTCCAGCTTGGCCCGAGCGAGACCATCATGCCGCAGCCGATTCTGGTGGGCCGCAACGCCGCCAAGCTCGAGGCTATCAGCGCGGACTGCGGCGGCATCCCGTGGACCACCGATCTTGATCGCGTCCTCGACAGCCCGGACTATTCCATCTATTTCGACTCGCAGACCACCGACCGCCGCGCCGCCGACGTCAAAAAGGCCGTCGCCAGCGGCAAGCACATCTACTGCGAGAAGCCGGTTTCGAACAGTCTCGAGGCCGCGCTGGAACTGCTCTCTTTAGCGGAAAAAGCAGGCGTCAAGCACGGCGTGGTACAGGACAAACTCTGGCTGCCCGGCCTGCTGAAACTGAAGACGCTGATGGACCTGGGCTTCTTCGGCCGTATCTTCAGCGTGCGCGGCGAATTCGGCTATTGGGTCTTCGAAGGCGACACCGTCCCCATACAGCGCCCCTCCTGGAACTATCGCAAGGAAGCGGGCGGCGGCATCATTTTGGACATGCTCTGCCACTGGCGTTACGTTTTGGACAACCTTTTCGGACCGGTGAAGGCGGTCTCCTGCCTGGGCGCCACCCACATTCCGACGCGCTGGGACGAAGCCGGCAAGCCGTACAGTTGCACGGCCGACGATTCGGCCTACGCCACTTTCGACATTGCGGGCAAAGACGGCGCCATTGTGGCCCACTTTAATTCGTCCTGGGCCGTCCGCGTGCGCCGCGACGACCTGCTCACCATCCAGGTGGACGGCACCAAGGGCACCGCGGTCGCCGGTCTGCGCCACTGCTGGACGCAGCACTACGGCAACACTCCGCGCCCGGTTTGGAACCCCGATGTGGACAGCCCGCTCAACTATTTCGATGGCTGGCAGAAGGTCCCGGAGCAGGACACGTTCGATAACGCATTCAAGCGCCAGTGGGAGCTTTTCCTGCGCCACGTGGTCAAGGACGAGCCTTGGAGTTGGGGTCTGCTGGAAGGCGCCAAGGGCGTGCAACTGGCCGAGAAGGGAATCGAGAGCTGGCAGAAGCGCGCCTGGGTGCAGATACCGGATCTGCGATAACACACGGGTGGCATTCCGCGCAGGAAAAGCGGTATCGTGTGGTCATGGGGATGAGCGAAATGCCGAACCCACGTTACGACCACGCAAAGAGATCTGTGCAGGCCCTCGGTCCTGCCGATCAGTTGCGTCTCATCGCCGAACTCGTTGGCCGGCTGAGTGGCGAGCTTGACCGTCAGCCTCGCCGGAGCCTGCTGGAGCTTCAGGGCCTCGGTAAGGGTGTCTGGCAAGACGTCGATGTCGATGAGTACCTGCGCCGGGAACGCTCGTCGTGGGATGGATAGAGGCGCTTCGCGGCTCAGTCGTCGGTCTGGACACTGGGCCGCTGATCTACTACATTGAGGAACACCCAGCCTTCCTCACCCAGGTCAAGCCGTTCTTCGAAGCCGCGGAGCGGAACGAATTCCGTATGGTGACTTCGTTTGTCACGCTGATCGAAGTCCTGGTACACCCACTTCGTGAAAACCACCCCGAATTGGCTGAAGAATATCGAAATATACTCCTCCAGTCACCCGCGCTGACCACGATTCCGCTGGACGGAGGCATCGCCGAGGAAGCCGCGGAGTTACGCGCACGTCATAACCTTCGAACACCAGATGCGATACAACTCGCGACAGCCATCCGCTCCGGCGCCTCCTGGTTTCTGACGAACGATGCCGGGTTGGCAAACCTGTCGGAGATCTCGGTGCTCGTCTTGAAGCAGCTGCCTTAGTCACGTAAGAGCTCGCCTAAAATCTTGTCACTTCGGTGAAGTTGAAGCCGCGCACTTTCATAGCCGGCACCACCATATCGAACGTCTCCTCGCCGGACGCGCGCACCGCCGGCGAAAGCGCTACCACGTTCGACAGCATCTCCATCAGCCCCACGTTGAAGCGGAAATTGCGCACGCCCGCGGACACCTTGCCGCCCTCCACCAGGAACGTGCCGTCGCGCGTCATGCCGGTGAAGATCTTCTCGTAGGGGTCCACCTCGCGGATGTACCAGAAGCGCGTGACGAGAACGCCGTGCTCCGTCGCCGCCACCATCTCTTCCACGCTGGTGCCGCCGCCCGCGATCACGATATTCATGGGTGCCTCGCCGGTCTCGTTGGGCAGCGGGAAACCGTGCCCCGTGGGCGCCACCCTGGCGAGCGCCGCCGCCTGCCGGCAATACGCGATCTCGCGCACCACGCCCGCCTCCACCAGCGTCAAGCGCCGCCGCGGCACGCCTTCGGCATCGAACCGGGCGCCCGATTGCAGCGGATGCCGCGCATCGTCAAAGACGGTGATGTTGTCGCCGAAGAGCTTCTCGCCGAGGCGGTCGTTGAGGAAGCTGCGCCCGTCGGAGATCGCCGTGCCGCTGAAATCCATGAACAACTGACCCACCAGATCGAGCACCGCCGCGGGCTCTAGAATCACCGTGTACCGTCCCGCCGGCAGCTGGTGCGGATTGTGCGACGCAGCCGCCTTGCGCGCCGCCGACCGTGCCAGCGCCACCGGGTCCAGCGCGCGCCGGTCGCAGGCGCTAGCCTTGGCCCACCCGGAACTGTCCCCCGCCATAGCGGTGACGGAGAAGCGCGCCATGGTCTCGCGGTAACTCGCCGACACGCCGCGCGAATTGTACAACGCGAACCGGCTCTCCTCCGTGGAATAGATTCCGGCGGCCGTCTGTCCAGCGCCCGCCACCACACCGATGGCATCCGCCACGGCCTGCGCCCGCTCCTGGGGTGTGGCTTCCGCGGTGGTCTCGAAATAGCGCTGCGCATCGTCGCTTTCCGCGGGATCGGGTTCCGCGGGGGCGATTTCCGGCAGCCCCGCCAGCGGCGGCAGATCCGCATCGCTCTCGTTCAGACGCGTGATGGCGACGGCCTCCGCCACTACGTCGCGGATACCGGCGCGGTCCACCCGGTTGGTGGTGGCGCGCGCCGTCCGGCCCTCGATCACCGGCCGCACCGAAAGCTGCGTGCTCCGCCCGGCGACATTCTGATGGATCGCGTTGTTGGCGAATCGCGTGAGCGCTTGCGCCTCTTCGGAAACGATGGCCTCGATTTCGCTCACCCCCAGCGCGCGCGCCGCCTCCACCACCTGCTGGAAAAGGTCGTCAGGCATACGCGCTCCCTGAAGACAGGTGTGGAACAAGCAATCCTAGCCAATTCCGATTACTCTGCCCGCTGCGGCATTTCCGCATTACTTGCGGGGTGGACCCCCCGGTCCGCGGCCGACGCCCCCGTCGGCCTGCTCGCGCCTTGCGGGATGTTGATAGCGTTGTTCCGGATGCGGGACAAGGGCGTCCCGCGCGGACCAGGGGGTCCGCCGCACCAACTCGGTGGAATGCCCATTTCCGGCCAAAGCAAGTGGCAGTGGCCAGGATTGGCTGTTCCACGGAGCTCCGCCACTTACCCTGCATACGCGCCTCCCACCTTGATGTTGCGAAACCGCGCCGGACTTGCCCCGTGGCCGGTGCCCATCACCTGCTCGGGTTGCCCCTTGCCGCAGTTGGGGACGCCCCACAACGTCCAGTGCTCGCGCCCGGCGATGGCCGCGCACGCATTCCAAAACTCGGTGGAAATGCCGCTGTAGCTGGGGTTCTTCAGCATCCGCCCGCGCTTGCCGTGGCGAATCTCCCAGCCGATCTCGCAGCCGAACTGGAAGTTGTACCGCTTGTCGTCAATCGACCAGCTCCGATTGGTCTCCATATAGATGCCATGGTCCACGTCGAAGACTTCTTCCAGCGTCTGCTCCCCGGGCTGAAGGCTGACGTTCGTCATGCGGATCAGCGGCAGCCGCGCCCAACCATCGGCCCGCATGCAGCCGTTGGACCGCGTCGCACCCACCGCCGCCGCCGTCTCCCGCGACGTCATGTAGCCCACGAACTGGCCGTGGCGGATGATGTCGTTGCCCTGCGCCGGAACGCCCTCGTCGTCGAAGGCGAAGGTGCCGAGGCCCGGACCGTGCTCCTGCCGCGCGTCGCACACCACGTTGACGATCTCCGAGCCGTAGCGCAAGTTATGCAGTTGATCCAGCATGAGGAAGCTCATCCCGGCGTAGTTGGCCTCGCTGCCCAGGACGCGATCCAGTTCGATGGGGTGGCCGATGGATTCGTGAATCTGCAAGCCGAGTTGCGCGCTGTCCAGAATCAAATCGAATTCGCCCTCGGGACACTGCGCAGCGGCGTGCAGCGCCACTGCCTCTTCGGCGATGCGCGGCGCGTTCTCGAGCAGGCGCAATTCGTCCACCAGCTCATACCCCTTCAACTGAAACTGCCCGCCGAAGGAATTCGGGAAGGAGCGCTTCTGAATCTCGCCATCCTTATAGCAGAGCGCCGAAAAGCCGGCGCCCGACTGGCACCGCGTCTGGTCGATCACGGAGCCCAGCGTGGAGGCGAACACCTGGCGCTGCTTCTCGAACTGCATCGCCGCCTCGGCCAGGCTGACGCCGGGGTTGTGGCGCAACTCCTTGTCCACGGCCAATAGCACAGCCAGGCAGCGATCCACCGGCACGGTGAACGGGTCCACCTGCATGGGCGAGGTCCAGACCGCCTGGTACTGGGCTTCCGGCGCCAGCGTGACTTCGTGGGTGCGCGCCACAGTGCCCGCCCGCGCAATGCTTAGCGCCAGCGCCGCGGCGCTCTCAATTCCGGCCGCCGTCAAATTGTCGGTGGCCGCGAAACCCCAGCAGCCGTGCGCCAGCACGCGGATGCCTAGCCCCGCGGATTCGGCGCTAGAGACGTGCCCCGTCTTGCCGTTCTTGGTGGAGATGTCGCGCTGGCGCGAATCCACCGCGCGGACATCGGCGTAAGTCACGCCGCGCCGCGCCACCGCGTCCAGCGCGCGCAGGGCCAGGTCTCTCATCGCGGGGTGATCAGCCCGCCCAGCTTATCCTGCTCGCCGGAGGTAGCGCGGGGAAAGCGCGTCGCGTAGGCTTCCGGGTACTTCAAGCCGGAGCCGGTGTTGTAGATGACAATGCGGTCCGTGCTCTTCAGGAAATGGGACCGCAACAGGCGCGCCGCCGCGTCCACACATGCCGCGCCCTCCGGCGCCGCGAAGATGCCTTCGTCGCCGGCCATGTTCACGCCGGCCTCCAACATGTCCTCATCGCTCACCGCAATCGCCGTGCCGCCGCTCTCGCGGACCGCATTCAGCACCAGGAAATCGCCAAGCGGCTTGGGCACGCGGAGGCCGCTGGCCAGGGTGTGGGCGCCGTCCCAGAAGCGGCTGCGCGGCTCACCAGCCAGGAACGCGCGCACCACGGGCTGGCAGCCATCCGCCTGCACCGCGATCATCTTGGGCCGCCGGCTGCCGAGCCAGCCCAGCTTTTCCATTTCGTCGAACGCCTTCCACATGCCGATCATGCCCACGCCGCCGCCGGTGGGATAGAAGATCGCGTCCGGCAGTTCCCAGCCCATCTGCTCCGCCACTTCGTACCCCATGGTCTTCTTACCTTCGATGCGGTATGGCTCCTTGAGCGTGCTGACGTCGAACCAGCCTTCCTTCGGGGCCTGCTCGGCCACCATCCGGCCGCAATCGGAGATCAGGCCGTCCACCAGCGTGACGTGCGCGCCGTATGCCTTGCACTCCAGGTAGTTGGATTGCGGAACGTCGCGCGGCATGAAGATGTGCGCCTCGATGCCGGCCGCCGCCGCGTACGCCGCCATGGCGCTGGCCGCGTTGCCCGCCGAGGGAATCGCCACCTTTTTGATGCCCAGTTCCACGCACATGGAGACCGCGCAGGAAAGGCCGCGCGCCTTGAACGAAGCCGTGGGGTTGAGCCCTTCGTCCTTCACCCAGAGTTGCTCCGCGCCGATGCGCGCGCCCAGGCGCCGGGTCCGCACCAGCGGCGTCCAGCCCTCGCCCAGCGTCACCACACTCGCCTCGGCCGCCGGCAGCACGGGCGCGTACCGCCACATGTTCGCCGGACCGCTCGCCACATCGCGCCGTAGCCAGCGATGCCGGATGACGGCGAGATCGTACCGCACTAGCAGCGGTCCCCCGCACACGCAGAGATTGGCCACCGCGCCAGCATCGTACTTGGCGGCGCAGAGGCTGCATTCCAGATGAGTCGCTTTAGGCATTCAGTAGAAGTCTAACATCTGGCCGGGAGCGATCTCTCCAGTTTGGCAGCGGCGCGCCGCTACCGCGTTTCCACGGGGGAGCGGCGCTGTAGGAACACGCTTCGTCAGCTGGGGATGGCCCCCAAAGCCCTTTGTAATGTTTTTGTCGTCTCCCCCGATTGGCGTCCGGCCGTGCCGAATCCTGCTAACTTAAAAGAGAAAGCTGTCAGTTTATCCGCTTCCCATAATCATGATCCAACATCCCAAAGGATCCAAGGCCCGGATCCTGCTCTCATCCGTCTTCGGCCCATACGCACAAGACGACGCCTACGGCAGCCGCGCCATCAACCCGATGGAGCTCTACCACAACCAGGTAACGCGCGGCCAGGGCTCGTTCTCCCTGCGCAGTTTCCACCGTTCCTGGGGCATCCTCATGATTCAAGGGAACATAAGCGCTCCCTGTGCGGTCCTGGATTTCCCCACGCGCGAGGCCTTTGCCAAGGAACTCACCACCCACCACTACGACATCGTGGGCCTCTCGTCGATCATCGTCAACGTCGGCAAGGCCCGCGAGATGTGCCGCATGGTGCGCGAACTCTCGCCGGGCACCACCGTCATCGTAGGTGGCCACATCGCCGCCATTCCCGGCGTGGAGCAGATGCTGGATGCCGACCACATTGTGAAAGGCGACGGCATCGCCTGGATGCGCCAGTACCTGGGCGAAGAAGTGGACGCCCCCATCCGCCACCCCGATTTCTCTTCCGCGTTCGATCTTCGCGTGCTGGGCGTCAAGATCCCCGCCGCCGCCGATACCACCTCCGCCACCATCATTTCCTCGGTCGGTTGCCCCATGGGGTGCAATTTCTGCACCACCAGCGCCTTCTTCGGCGGCAAGGGCAAAATCCTCAACTTCTACGAGACCGGCGAGCAGCTTTTCCGCCTCATGGAACACGCGGAAACCACGCGGAACAAGCACTCCTTCTTCATCATGGACGAGAACTTCCTCCTCCAGAAGCGCCGCGTCATGGAACTGCTGGCCCTTATGAAAGCCGCCGGCAAAAGCTGGACGTTCAACATCTTCTCTTCGGCCAACGCCATCGCCAAGTACACCTACGAGGAACTGGCCGAGATCGGCATTGCCACCATCTGGCTGGGCCTGGAATCCCCGCACTCCAACTACTCCAAACTGGATGGCGTGGATACTTTAAAACTCACTCGCGAACTGCGCGAGCACGGCATCGTGCTGCTTGGCTCCACCATCATCGGCCTGGAACACCACACGCCGGAGAACATTAACGAAGAGATCGAGCACGCCATCGCGCACGAGACCGATCTGCACCAGTTCATGCTCTACACCCCGGTCCCCGGCACGCCGCTCTATTTCGAGATGGAAGAACAGGGGCGCCTGCTGGATGTGGACCTGGCCGATATCCACGGCCAGCACGCCTTCAACTTCCAACACGCCGCCATCTCGCGCGAGCAATCCACCAGCCTGCTGAACGGGGCATTCCAGCGCGATTTCGAACGCAACGGTCCCAGCCTGTTCCGCATCTGCCGCACCACCTTCACCGGGTATCTGCGCTACAAGAACCACCCGGACCCCCGCATCCGCGAGCGCTGGCTGCGCGAGTGCCGCACGCTGCGCCACGCCTGGGTGGGCTTCCTCTGGGCCATGGAGCACCGTCTCACCAGGTCGAACCCCGCGGTGTCGGCGAAAATTCGCGCGCTGCGCGAGGAGATGGAGCAGGAATTCGGTCTGATCGCGGTAGTCGCGGGCAAAGTGCTCGGTCCCGTCCTGTGGTGGACCAGCCGCCGCGAAGACAAGCGTCTCGCCGCCGGCCAGACCTACGAACCTACCCCCATCATTGACCGCCGCAACTGGAGCGATCAGCCGGGCCCCAGCGCGACCGTACGCGCCGTGGACAAGGCCCGCCGTCTGGCGCCCGACCTGATTACCCTGGAGCC
>JANYJN010000467.1 GCA_025358475.1 Candidatus Solibacter sp. | reverse complement strand
ACCGTCCTGCACGCCATCGGTATCCATGGATGTGAGCAGGACTTCGCCGGCACCGAGCTCTTCGCCGCGCGCGGCCCAGGCCACGGCATCGAGCCCTTCGTCGTCGCGGCCGCCGCGTGTGTAGACATGCCATCCGCCGGGGCCGTGGCGGCGGGCGTCGATGGCCAGCACGACGGCCTGCGCGCCGAATTCGTGGCTGAGTTCGGTGATGAGCCCGGGGCGGCGGACGGCGGCGGTGTTGACGGTGACCTTGTCGGCGCCCGACATGAGGATGCGGCGCGCGTCGGCCACGGAGCGTATGCCGCCGCCGACGGCCAGGGGGATGAAGACCTTGCGGGCAGTGCGGGCAACCACGTCGGCCATGATTTCGCGGGCGTCGCTACTGGCGGTGATGTCGAGGAAGACGAGCTCGTCGGCGCCATCGCGGTTGTAGCGCTCGGCCAGTTCCACGGGGTCTCCGGCATCGCGCAGGTTGACGAAGTTGACGCCTTTGACGACGCGTCCGCCGGTGACATCGAGGCAGGGGATGATGCGTTTAGCTAGCACGGGGGCCTTTGGGCGGGAGTATTGGAGAGGGATGAATTCGATTCACCGCAGAGACGCAGAGAACACAGAGGAAGCGCAGAGAACACATAAGCGAGCCGAAAAAAAGGCTGCCCCTGTGGTGGCCCCCAATTTGTCCTTGGTTTCAGTTTGGTTCTCTCTGCGCTTCCCTCTGCGTTCTCTGCGTCTCTGCGGTGAATACTCATGCCACCTCCAGGAAATTCCGTACGATTTTCAGGCCCACGGCGCCGGATTTCTCGGGGTGGAACTGGACACCGTAGACGTTGCCGCTTTCGAGCGCGGCGGTGTAGCGGACTTCATAAGTGCAGGTGGCGCTGGCACGGGGGTTTTCGGGCACGTAGTAGCTGTGCGCGAAGTACACGTAGGGGCGGGCGTTGAGATCGCGAATGAGCTTGGAGGCAGGCCGCACTTCCAGCTCGTTCCAGCCCATGTGGGGAACGCGCGCATCAATGGGGAAGCGCTGCACGGCGCCGGGGTAGATGCCCAGGCCGCAGACTTCGGGGGCCTCCGCGCTGGTTTCAAACAACGCCTGCATGCCGAGACAGATGCCAAGAAAGGGCACACCTGCTTGAATGCGCTGGATCAGCGTCTGGCGCACATCCAGGGCATCCAGGGCGCGCATCATCTGGCCGAAGTGGCCCACGCCGGGAAGCAGAATTTTGGTGGCCGCGAGCAAGCCCGCCGAATCGCGGATCAGGGTATATTCGCAACCCAGTTCACCGAGGGTGTTCTGCACGCTGCGCAGGTTGCCGGCGCCGTAATCGAAGATGGCAATCACAAAAGCCCCTTGGTGGAAGGAAGCTGATCTTTCAGGCGCGCGTCTTTGGAACAGGCGAATTTCATAGCGCGCGCGAAGCACTTGAAGATGGCTTCCAGCTTGTGGTGGTTAGAGCGGCCGTACAAAACCTTGGCGTGCAGGTTGGCGCCGGCGTGATGTACGAAGCCGCCGAAGAAATCCTCGGCCAGTTCAGTTTGCAGATCGCCCACCAGGCGCACCTTGACCAGATCTTTGTAGACCAGGGCGGGGCGTCCGCCGAGATCGACGGCGACCACAGCGAGGGTTTCGTCCATGGGCAGGACGAAGTAGCCGGCGCGGTTGATGCCCTTGCGATCGCCCAGCGCTGTGGCGAACAACTGGCCGAGCACGATGCCCACGTCTTCCACGGTGTGGTGCTGGTCCACGTCGAGATCGCCTTCGGCCTTCAGGGTGAGGTCGAAGCCGCCGTGTTTGGTAAACAGCTCCAGCATGTGGTCGAAGAAGCGGATACCGGTAGAGATGACATAGCGGCCGCGGCCTTCGATTTTCAGAATTCCGGAGATGCGTGTCTCTTTGGTATCGCGCTGTATGGTAGCGGTTCTCATGCGGCAAAGACCTCCGGCAGAAAGTTGATGTCGTCGACGATGGCCCAGGCGCCTTCCTCCTGGAACAGGAAGACCAGGTCGAGGTAGCGCGGGTTAGAGGGCGCGGCGATGCCGATGAAAGGCACGCCGGCGGCGCGCGCGCAACGCGCGTCATCCACGGTCTCGCCGATGTAGTAGACCTTGCGGCCGGGGTTGGCCTTGAGGATGTGCAGCAGACCCTCGGGATGCGGTTTGTGGTGCTCCACATCGTCCATGCCGATGATGGGATGGAAGACCACGCTGCCGCCGAAGCGGTTCAAGGTGAGTTGGGCATCGGCTTTGGGACGCCCGGTGAACACGGCGAACTCGAACTGGCGATTGAGCTCTTCCAGCAGGCCGGCGCGCGCCACCCATTCTTCGCGAAGGATGAGGCCGCCCTCGCCGTTCCCCAGGAAGATGGATTGAAAATAATCCTTGGCGGTTTCGAAGGGGATCTCTTTGCCGGCCTGGGTAATGATGTGATGGCTGAGCTTCCAATCGTCGTTCCAGCCGCCTTGGTTCTTGTAATCCTGAATGTGTTCGGGCGTCACGTCCACGCCGGTAAAGTGCTTGACGGTTTGGGCGATACTCTCGCGGTAGCTTTCGGTGACGTCCACCAGGACGCCGTCCATGTCGAAGACGATCAGAGGTTGATTCATTGGTTCCAGATTTCTTCCAGCGCGGTGAGCAAGCGGCGGGTTTGGGCGCGCGTGCCGACGGTGATGCGGACGCAGCCGGGCGCTTCGTAGCTGCGGTCGCGCACCAGAATGGCCTGGCCGCGCAGGCGGTCGCGCACTTCGATGGCGCGTTTGCCGAAATGGCCGAGGACGAAGTTAGCCGAGCTGGGCACGTAGGCGATACCCAAATTTTCCAGGCCGACGCAGAGCAGTTCGCGCGCCGCCAGCACTTCGGCGACATAGTTTTCAATGTAGGAGGTATCGGCCACCGCGGCCTGCGCCGCCATCACGGCGAGCGAATTCACGCTGTACGGCGACTGGGCTTTGTGCAGGTATTGAATATTGGCGGGGTGGGAGAACAGACATCCCAGGCGCATGCCGGCCATGCCGAACACCTTGGAGAAAGTGCGGCAGACGAAGAGGTGGGGCACGCGTTCGATTTCGGCGAGCGCGGTGACGCCACTGAATTCGTAGTAGGCTTCGTCCACCATGACGACGGCCTTGCTGGCGCGCGCCAGAATGCGCTCAATGGCAAGCAGGCTGAGGCCGGTGCCGGTGGGGTTGTTGGGATTAGAGAGGATGACGGCGCGGGTTCGGGGCGTGATGGAATCGAGCACTTCCTGTAAGGGAAACTCCATCGACGGTTGCGGGTAGGCGACTTCCTTGATTTTGGCTCCGGCCACTTCGGCATAGAAGCGGTACATGGCGTACGCCGGCTTGAGGACGAGCACTTCCTGGCCGTCATCGATGTAGGTATTGATGAAAACCTGAATGGCCTCGTCAGTGCCGTTGGTGAAGGCGAATTGATCGGGCGAGACGTGGAAGTAGCGCGCGATGGCTTGCTTGCCGGCGGTGTATTCGGGGTAGATGGCGAGATCGGCGGCGGAGAGGTTGGCCTTGAGGAACTCGATAACTTTGGGGGAGCAGCCGACGGTGTTCTCGTTGAAATCGAGGCGCAGTTTATCGGCGCGGTCGCCGCTGGGCGGCGAGTAGGGCGCCATGGCGAGGACGGCGGGACGGGGCTTGATGGCGCCTTTGGGGAGCTTTAGAAGGGGCATAGGGCCTCCTGGGGAAAAAGAGGAGCCAGTCGAGGAATGCCATTCAACGCAGAGACGCAGAGAGCGCTGAGAAAGCGCAGAGGACGCATTTGACGCGGAGACGCGGAGGCGCGGAAGGAAGCAAGATGACGGTAACGGGCAGAAGTGCCGCGTTGACGAAGGTGGCGCGCGGCGGAGGCGGAGATGGCGGAGGAAAAGATTGCGGCGGTGTCCGAGCTTGGCTCGGGTTGGCAGGCGAAGACAACAACATGCGGGGGACGACAGGTTGGGAGGCCTGTCCTACTTTGCTTCATAAGCGCACCTCGACACTGCGGGCGTGGGCTTCCAGGCCTTCGGCGCGCGCCAATGTGGTGATGGACGGGGCCAGTTTGCCCAGCGCCGCCTGGCTCAATTCCTGCACCGAAATTACCTTCAGATAGTCGGTGACCGAGAGACCGCCGCGCTGCCGGGCGGCGCCAGAGGTGGGGAGCACGTGATTGGGGCCGGACGCGTAATCGCCGGCGGCTTCGGGGCTGTAGGGGCCGACGAATACACTGCCGGCGTGCAAGACGCCGGGGAGTAGCGAGGCGTCGGGAATGCTCAAGTGCTCGGGCGCGAAACGATTGGAGATCTCTAACGCCTCTTCCGTGGAGCGCACCATAATGACGGCCGAGTTCCGGGCAATCGACTTCGACGCCACGGCAGCCGTGGGCAGGGTGCGCAACTGCCGCTCCACTTCACTGGCTACCGCGAGGGCCAGACGCTTCGAAGTGGTCAGCAGGATGGCTGCGGCATCCACGTCATGCTCGGCCTGCGCCAGCATGTCACTGGCGTAAATGCGGGCATAATGACGAGGATCGCCGTCGCCGGCAATGATGAGGATCTCGGTGGGTCCGGCGATGAAATCGATGCCCACTTCGCCGGCCAGCAATTTCTTGGCGGCGGCGACGTAGATGTTGCCCGGCCCGACGATGCGGTCGGCGCGCGGCACGGTGCGGGTGCCAAAGGCGAACGCGGCGATGGCCTGCGCGCCGCCCATCTGGAATACCTGGTGCACGCCCAGCAAATCCGCCGTGCCAAAGACCTCGCCCACCGCCTTGGGGCAGGCGATGCAGATGTTGGGCACGCCGGCCACCTGCGCGGGAATCGCCGTCATCATGACGGTGGAGGGCAGGGGATAGCGTCCCGCCGGGATATAGGCCGCCACGGTATCGAGCGGGCGCACGATCTGGCCGAGCTTCAAACCGGGCTTGAGCTGGGTGGTCCACGGGCGCGGCATCTGGCGCTCGGCGTAGGCGCGGATGTTGGCGGAAGCGGTCTCCATGGCGGCGCGGAATTCGGGGGTGAGCGCGTCGCGCGCGGCACGCAGCTCGGCTGGGGGCACGCGTACGCTCTTGCGCTCCAGCTTGTCGAACTGGCGCGCGTATTCCATGAGGGCGCGGTCGCCGCGTTGACGGACGGCGTCCAGTATGGGCCGCACCACGGCCTCGGCTTCGGTGAATCGGGCAGCCTTGCGCGCCAGCAGGCGGCCGACCTGTTTGGTATCGAGTATGCGAATCACAGTACGATCTTGTTGAGCGGGTATTCCACGATTCCCTCGCCGCCCGCTTGTTTCAACCGGGGAATGATGTCGCGCACCGTGGTCTCATCCAGAATGGTGTTGACCGCCAGCCACTGTTCGTCGCTGAGGTGCGAAATGGTGGGCCGCTTGAGGGCCGGGAGCACGGCCAGCACGGCCGGCAGATTGTCCTTGTGGACGTTGAGCATGAGCCCCACCTTGCCGAGGGCGTTGATGGCGCCATCGAGCAGCATGCGGATGTCTTCCAGCTTGCGGCGCTTCGCGGCGTCCGCCCAGGTTGCCTTGTTGGCGATCAACTGGGTGTTGGATTCCATCACGGTGTCGATGATCTTGAGATTGTTGGCGCGCAGGCTGGAGCCGGTCTCGGTGACCTCCACGATGGCGTCGGCCAGCACCGGCGGCTTGACTTCGGTGGCGCCCCAACTGAATTCCACCTTGGCCTGGACGCCGTGTTTCGCCAGGTAGCGTTTGGTGGTGGCCACCAGTTCGGTGGCGATGATGCGGCCGCCCAGATCGTGCACCGTGTGGAAGACCGACGCTTCCGGCACGGCCAGGACCCAGCGCACTTTGCCGAAGCTCTGCTTGGCGTAGATCAAGTCGGCGACGGCCACCACGTTGGATTCGTTCTCCTCGATCCAATCGCGGCCGGTGAGCCCGGCGTCCAGAATGCCGTCTTCCACGTAGCGCGCCATTTCCTGGGCGCGGATGAGCATGCACTCGATTTGAGGATCGTCGATGGTGGGGAAATAGGAGCGGCTGGAAGTGGCGATCTGGAATCCGGCGCGGCGGAAGAGATCGATGGTGGCGTTTTCCAGGCTGCCTTTGGGGATGCCGAGTTTGAGCTTCACTGTTTGCCTCCGTAGGCGGTGTGGGGATCGTAAGTTTGCGGTTCGGTGACTTTCCACTGGCCGTCTTCGAGGCGGCGGAAGAAGCAGCTTTGATAGCCCTCATGGCAGACGCCGGGGCCTTGCGGCTCCACCTTGACCAGCACGGCATCGCGGTCGCAATCGGTGGAGATCTCCTTGACCACCAGGCGATGGCCGGAGCTTTCGCCCTTGAGCCACAGTTTGCGGCGGGAGCGGCTCCAGAAGGTGGCAAAACCGGTTTCGACGGTTTGGCGAAAGGCCGCTTCATTCATGAAGCCGACCATAAGGACGCGTCCGCTGGCATGATCCTGGATGACGGCGGTGATGAGGCCGTCTGACTTTTCGAAATCGAGATTCATGGTGATGATACCTGGCTCAAGCACAAAAAAAGCCCGCCGTTTTTCGCGGCGGGCGTCCTTTCCGATTCGGATGAAGTGAAAACTAGGACAAGGCTCGTCGCGGGATGGGATGGGCATGGCAATGGTGCCGAGCGACGTTGACCAGTGTCATAAATCACGAGTATAGCAGAGTCGCACACCCCCGGGGATACTCGCCATAGGTCCAGGTCCGCACATTTGGCCTGCGCCGCGGCCTGCTCCAGTGCCGCCGATGCTGTCACGACACGTTGTATCGCGCGTACGAAGTTCATTCACCGGTGGTTTAGAAGGAAAGCCGCGCGCTGAGCTGCATTTCGCGCCCTGGCGTGGCCGCTTCCGTGATGGTGCCGAACTGCGGAGTATTGACGAAGCGGTTGGGCGTGCCCAGGTTGGTATGGTTCATCGCGTTGAAGGCCTCGCCGCGAACCTGGATGCGTAACCGCTCCCTGACGGCGAACTCCCGCGAGAGGGCCAGGTCCATGGTCTGCATCCCGGGACCGTACACGGTGTTGCGGCCGGCATTGCCGAACGTGTATGCCGCCGGTACCGCGAATGCCGCGGTGTTGAACCAGGCCTGCGCGGTATGCGTGCCCGCCCCGTAGAGAGGCTGCCCGTTGTAATTGGCGCGGATGGGGTTTTCGCCCAGCACAGTGCCGGCGTTGGCCGTATCGCCGAAGACGGAAACGGTGAAGGGATAGCCGCTCTGCGCCTGGTAGACCGTGGCCAGTTGCCAGTTGGCCGTCAACCGCCGGGTCCAGTTAGAGAGCTTGTAGGAAGGGATGGCGTAGACGGCGCTAAAAGAGACGCGATGCCGGATGTCGCAAGCCGGCCCCTTCTCCGCTTCCAGGTTGCTGTTGTTCTGCGCGATGCTGGCTTCGAACATGGGCGACCGGAAGTCGGGCGCATCGGTCAGGCTCTTGGCAAAAGTATAGTTCGCCAACAGGCTGAGGCCGTGCGAATAGCGGCGGCGGAGATTCACGTATCCGCCGTCATACCAGCTCTTCGCCGTGTTCTGTAGAAGATTGACACTGCTGACGGGGAAGGTCTTGCTGGCCACGGTAATGCCGGATGGGAATACAGTTCCATCCACAAACGTCGCAGTCTGAAACGGCCGGCGAGGCTGGATGAGGCCCGGTCCGGGCGGGGCGTTGTTGATGAGAGCGGCCCGCTGCAAGTGCAATCCGTGCGCCCCGGTATAACCCGCCTCCAGCACGGTGGAAGGTCCGAGACTTTTCTGTAGCGACGCGCTCCATTGCTGAACGTACTGCGGTGGAGCGTGGGGATCGAAGGTCGCGAAGCTGACGGTGGTCTTGCCCAGCACCGGCGCGGGGAAATTGAAACCGGCCAGCGCGGGGTTGGGGGTGAAATTGTCGCTCTGCTGGGTCATGGAAAATACCAACGGCACGTTGTGCAACTGGTTGCACCAGGTATTCAGATCCACCGGCGTGTAGAAGATGCCGTAGCTCATTCTCCACACTACGCCGGAATCGCCGAACTGGTGGGTCAGCCCGATGCGCGGCGCGAAGTTCAGCTTGTTCGAATAGGTGAGCCCCCGCGGCGTTCCATTCTGCCCGCCGATGAAGGCCTTCAACTGGCCGTTTTCCACCAGCAGGTTCGCCCACGGCCGGAAGGTATCGGTGAGCGCGCTCATGAATTCATAGCGCAGACCGTACTCTAGCGTGGTGTGGGGCGTGATGCGCCACGTGTCCTGCAAGAAGGCATCGGCGGACCAGTGGCGCAGATTCATGCTGGGAACGCCCGCCTGCGCCTGCCGGACCGAGGGTAGGCCCAACAGGAAACTGGCCAGCCCCGAACCGGATCCGTCATTGGTCAACGTCTGGGTAGTGAAGCCGTTGGTGAACTGGTAGTAACCGCGATTCTGGAAAAATCCCCACATGGGCCAGATGTACCGGCGGTAACTTCCACCGGACTTCCAACTGTGGCGGCCATGCTGCCAGCTCAAGGTATCGCGGCCTTCCAGAACCGTGTCCCAGGCATGCATCGGCGTAGCCGAATAAGTGTCGCCCAAACCGGAATACCCTTGCACGTTGAAATACGGCGCGCCGTAAGCGCCCTCTCCGCCGAAGCCGACGCCTTGAATTCCCAGTTGTGAAACGATGTCCTTGCCAGATGTGTTGTTCTCCGATTGGCGGAACATGGTGAGCCGCGAGACGGCGACACTGGCGGTGTTGACCAAACTCGGGGTGAAGATATGGTTCCAGGCGATGTTGCCGTTCTGCGACAGGTTGTCGTGGTTGGCGCCGAACCCCGGCAGGTTCTGCGGCATGAAGCCGTTCTCACTTGAGGCGGAGTAGCGCGCAAACAGGCTGTCGCCGCCGTCGAACACGCGGTCCACGCGGACGGTGCCTTGATGGGTACGGTGCTGCTGGCTGCGCACATCCATGTAGTTGTTCGAATCGGTTCCGGCGCCCACTACAGAGGGCGTGCCCATGCCGCCACCGGCGCCCAATCCCATATTCATTACCATGTTCACGTCCTTGCCGCCCATGGCGTTCGGCATCGGGACATACTGGTTGAGGAACGCCGAGGCCACCGGGCTCAAGCGGTTGCCCGGAATCCGGTTGTCCGGAAAGGGATCGCGAATGGTGGGCGAGTTCCGCGCGCCGGCCGGCTTCGACGGATCGAAAGATGGATTGGCGTGGGTGGAATTCGGATCGAAAATGTTGGCCCCACTCTGGCTAAAATCGCCGGCCACCTCGTCGGGGGTGGGCACGGTGTCGATGGCGGTATTGGCTTGCGAGAGCCGTAAGCCTTCGTAGTTCAGAAAAAAGAAAGTCTTCCCGCCGGGCAGCGGGCCGCCCAACGATCCGCCGAAGTTATTCCGGACCAGGTGGTTGTCACCCGCCGTCTGGTTGAACGCCAGCGCGTCAAAAGAGTTATTGCGCAGATAGTTGTAGGCGGTGCCGTGATACTGATTGGACCCGGAGCGGGTGGCTATGTTGATTTGCCCGCCGCCGGCGCCGCCCATCTCCGCGGCGTAACTTCCGGTCTGCACCTGAAACTCCCGCACGGCATCGGGCGAGAGGCTGATGTTCTGGGTATTGAACGCGGGGTCGGTATTACTCACACCGTCCACCAGAAAGTAGTTGGCATTCGGACGGTTGCCGCCGATACTGATGGCGGACGGTTGGCCCGGCCGCCAGTACAGCGGGTTCATGTCGCCCGCCTGGGCGCCGTGGCTCATGTGCGACCCGGGCACGGTCACCGCCAAATCGAGCAGCATACGGCCGTTCAACGGCAGTTCCTGAATCGATTTGCTCTCCACCACTTCGCCCAAACTGGCGTCCGCGGTCTTGAGAAGGTCCGCCCGCGCGGCAACGTTCACCGATTCGAGCTTTTCGCCGAGAGAAAGCTTCACTTCGAGCCCCATCTGCTGGCCAACCTCGAGCTTCGCCGACGTGTGGGACTGCGTGAATCCGGGCGCCGCGACCTGGACGCGGTACTCTCCGGGAGCTAAGCCGACCACTTCGTACCAGCCCACGTCATTGGTGAGGGTGGTCCGGTGAGCCCCGGTGGCGGCGGCGATCACCGAGACGCTGGCATTCCGCACTGGCTCATTCTGAGGATCCTGAACGTTCCCATGCAGGACGGCGAAATTCGTCTGTCCAAAAAGTGGCAGGCACAGAACTAACAGCGCAAATGGTTTCAAGGCTTCCCTCCAAGGCAATAGACAACGTGGGGCTAGTATATAGGCGATGGAGGGATAGCCCAATAATGCAAATGTATTAGTCCCGGGACCGCACCGCCGTGCAACACACGATGGTAACCCGTACTGCACTTGACGTATACGGCAATTTGCCGTAAAGTAAAAGTGCCATGAAAAACCAAACCCCCACCGCCCGGCTGGAAGCGCGTCTGCCGCCCGCCGTAATGGGGCGTCTGAAGCGCGCTGCCGAAATCCGGGGGCGCACGCTGACGGATTTCGTCGTGGCCGCCGCGGATGAAGCCGCTTGCCGTGCGATCGAGGAAACGGAGATTATCCGCCTTTCGATCGAAGGCCAGCGTCAGATTGCCGCGGCGATCCTCAATCCGCCGGCGGCGACGCCAGCTCTCAAGAACGCCGCCAAACGATACCGGAAATTATTCGGCGTGCGATGATTCCTGTTCCCTTTCGCTTCGAAGCCCTCGGCGATAACCACGACCGGGCCGCGTTCTGTTGCGGCGACGACGCGCTGGACCGGTATTTTCAGACCCAGGTGACTCAGGACATCCGCCGGCGCATCACGAATTGTTTTGTCGTCGTCGAGGTCGCCACAGGGCATGTCGCCGCTTATTACACGTTGTCGGCGGCCAGCATCCCGCTGGTGGACCTTCCACCCGATGAAACCAAGCGCCTGCCCCGCTATCCCACCTTGCCGGCGGTTCGGGTTGGGCGGCTTGCCGTCGACCGCCGGTTTCAACGGCGCGGCCTAGGCGAATTGATGCTGATGAACGCCGTTCATCGGACCCTTCAGGACGCAGCAGCGGCGTTCGCTCTGCTCGTTGACGCCAAGAACGATCTGGTGGCAGGATTCTATCGGCGCTACGGATTCCGCCCCATCGCGGGCAGACCCAGCACCTTGTTCCTGCCCCTCGCGACGGCACAAAAAACTCTTCTTTAGGCCGTGAACCTGGCAGGGCACAGCGAACACCGTCCCCGTGCCGGGCGTGTGTTTCACAAACGGTAATTTCGGGGCGCGAACCGAATCGGTTTAGAACGGGGTCATCGCACTTCCATGCGGTTAAACTGTCTCTCGCAGTTACTTGAGATTGAGGACTTCGTTGAGGGAGCCCTGGCGGTAGCCTTCCAGGTCGAGCGAGACGTATTTGAAGCCTAGCGCTTTGAAAATCGCGGTAAAGCGCTGCGCCATTTCCATGGTTAAAGCGCGTTCCATCTCTTCGCGGGCGATTTCGATGCGGACAATTTCGCCGTGGAAGCGCACGCGGAACTGGCGGAAGCCGAGGGCCTTGATCTCCTCTTCGCCGGTCTCCACGGTCTTGACGTTCTCAATGCTGACCGGCGTTCCGTAGGGAATGCGGGAACTGAGGCACGCCGAGGCGGGGCGGTCCCAGGTAGGCAGGCCGGCCAGGCGGGAGAGCTCACGGATCTCGGCCTTGGTGAGGCCGGCATCGGCCAGTGGCGCGGCCACGCGGTGCTGGGCGGCGGCGCCCTGGCCCGGGCGGTAGTCGCCCAGGTCGTCCACGTTGACTCCGTAAACGATGTGCTGGTAGCCGCGCTCGCGGCCCAGGGCTGCAAGGCGGGTGAACAGTTCGTCCTTGCAGTGGAAGCAGCGGTCGGGACTATTGCGCAGGTAGTCCGGGTTTTCGAACTCGCGGGTTTCCACGTACTCGTGAATGATGCCGAAGTGTTCCACGAAGGCCTCGGCATCGCGCTTGTGCGATTCCGGAAGCGAGGCGGAGTCGGCCGTGATGGCCACGGCGTTAGGCCCCAGGGCGCGGTTGGCCGCCCACGCCAGATAGGCGGAATCGGTACCGCCGGAGAAGGCCACGATGACGCGGCCCATGGCGGAGAGATCGGCCAGGAGCTGGCGCTGCTTTGCGTCCAGCGAACCGCGGGTTGAGATGTCTACTAAAGCGGCCATAAGATTGGGCGGGGCATAACCCCACCCTATAGTTTACTGAAGCGGGAGCATCTCCGTATCGTCGCCGGAAGGCACCTCGGCTTCGGAAAGGACGCTGGCGGCTGCCACCTTGTCGCCTTCCTCCAGATTCACCAGACGGACGCCCTGGGTGGAGCGTCCTGCCTGGCGGATGGTGGAAGATTCGATGCGGATGATCTTGCCGTTCTGGCTGACAATCATCACGTCGGAATCCTCCTTCACCAGGAGAACCCCCACCACGCGCCCGGTCTTGTGGGTGGTCTTCATATTGATAACGCCCTTGCCGCCGCGTGAAATGAGGCGGTAGTTTGCCAACGAGGTGCGCTTGCCGTAACCGTTTTCGGAGATGGACAGGAGCAGCCCTTCCTCTTCGGCCACTTCCATGCCGATCAGGTAATCGTCGGCGTCCAGGCTCATTGCCCGCACGCCGCGCGCCTGGCGGCCCATGGGGCGGACGTCTTCCTCGCGGAAGCGTATGGCCTGGCCCCGGTGGGAGGCCAAGAACATGTAGTTGTCGCCGTGGGTGATTTTGGCGCCGATGAGTTCGTCGCCCTCGTCCAGCGAAACGGCGATGATGCCGCGCGACATGGGGTTGTCGAACTCGGTGAGCTCGCTCTTCTTGATGACGCCGTGTTTGGTGACCATCACCACGTACTGGTTGGCGACGAAATCCTTGACGCTGAGGAAGGCCTTGGCTTCCTCGTCGGATTGCAGGGCGATGAGGTTGGTGAGGTGCTTGCCCTTGCCGGTGGTGCTGGCGTCGGGAATCTCGTAGGCCTTGAGCCAGTAGACGCGGCCGCGCGTGGTGAAGATCAGCAGGTAGGAATGTGTGGAAGCGACAATCAGGCGCTCCACGAAATCCTCGGCGCGCGTGCCCATGCCGATGCGGCCCTTGCCGCCGCGGGTTTGACGGTGGTAGGTATCGACGCTGGTGCGCTTGAGGTAGCCGCCGCGAGTGACGGTGATGGCGACGTCTTCCACGGCCACGAGGTCTTCGAGCTTGATTTCGCCGGTGTCCTCGATGATTTCGGTGCGGCGGGCGTCGCCGAAACTCTTCTGGACGTCCTTGAGTTCCTTAATAATGAGCGCGCGCAGAATGGTGTCGGAGGCCAGCAGTTCAAGGTACTCGGCGATACGGCGCTGGATATCGGCCAGCTCGTCGATGATCTTCTGCTGCTCCATCCCGGTGAGGCGCTGCAACTGGAGTTCGATGATGGCCTGCGCCTGCTTGTCGCTGAACTGGAAGGCGGCGATGAGGCCCTCGCGGGCTTCGCGCGGCAACTTGGCGGCGCGGATGATGCGGATGACTTCGTCGAGATGGTCAAGGGCCTTCTGGAAGCCGAGCAAGATATGCTCGCGCTCGCGCGCCTTGCGGAGCTCGAACTCGGTGCGCCGGCGGACTACTTCAATGCGGTGGTCGATGAAGAACTTGATGCAATCGATCAGGCCGAGCTCGCGCGGCTGCCCGTTGACGATGGACAGCATGATGATGCCGAAGCCGGTCTGGAGCTGGGTGTGCTTGTAGAGGTTGTTTAGGACCACCTCGGCCTGCTCGCCGCGTTTGAGCTCAAAGACGATGCGCATGCCGTCGCGATCGCTTTCGTCGCGGATATCGCCGATGCCCTCGAGTTTCTTTTCGTTGACCAGGGCGGATGCGTTTTCGATGAGGCGCGATTTGTTGACCTGGTAGGGAATCTCGGTGACCACGATCTGCTCGCGGTCCTTGGGCAGTTTCTCGATGGAAGCGCGGGCGCGCAGCTTCAACTGGCCGCGGCCCGTCATGTACGCACTCAGGATGCCCTGGCGGCCCAGAATAAAGCCGCCGGTGGGGAAATCGGGACCCTGTACAAACTCCATGATTTTGGCGAGCCCCGCGGTGGGGTGCTGGATCAGGTGGATAGTGGCGTCGATGATCTCGGTGAGGTTGTGGGGCGGGAAATTGGTCGCCATGCCGACGGCGATACCGCTGGACCCGTTGACCAGGAGATTGGGAATGCGGGTGGGCAGAACTTCGGGTTCCTGCTCGCTATCGTCGTAGTTGGGTTTGAAATCGACGGTTTCCTTGTCGATGTCCTCCAGCAGGGCGGTGGCCACCTTGGAGAGGCGGGCTTCGGTATACCGCATGGCGGCGGGGGGATCGCCATCCACGGAGCCGAAATTTCCCTGGCCTTCCACCAGGGGGTAGCGCATGGCGAAGGGTTGGGCCATGCGGACCAACGAATCGTAGATGGCGGAATCGCCGTGCGGATGGTACTTGCCCATCACCTGGCCAGTGATCTTGGCGGACTTGGTGGTGGGCCGGTTGGGAGTGAGCCCCATTTCGGACATGCCGAAGAGGATGCGCCGGTGTACCGGTTTGAGGCCGTCGCGGATATCGGGAAGGGCGCGGCCGATGATCACGCTCATGGCGTAATCCAGGTACGACCGCTGCATCTCGTCTTCGATATTGACGGGAATCAGATTTTTATTGCCGCCATCGCTGCCGCCCATTCCGGGCAAATTCGATTGCCCGTCGGGGGGCAGCGCAGGTGGACCCTGGGGTGGTTCTTCCTGGTCTGCCAAGCTTGCTCCTGATAAAGAGGTAAGTCTTATTCTAGCAAGAATTTAGTCGGCGGTGAAGGGTGCATGATTTTCGACGTTGGTTACCCGGTCGGAGCGCCGATCGGGGGGCTGTCCTGCGCGGGGCCAGATGTTTTGTCACCGCAGCGGTGCGAAGTGCGTCTATAGCGGTGAATGCCCGATTGGCTGATCTTTATTCTGATTCCGGCAGGCTACTTTGCCGTGATGCGCTGGGTGCTGCCGAAGTTCGGCGTGCCTACTTGAATGTCGGATTCCTGCGGGACCGGGTCACGGTCCAAAGAAAAAGGGGCGGACAAACTACGTCCGCCCCAGTAGGTTCAGCAGATCGGCCCGGAGGCCTGTCTTACTTTTAGAACAAGAAGCGCAAGCTCAGCTGGAGACGGCGTGCGTAGTTGGCCATGGTGGAAGCGCTGATCTGCCCGAAGCCGGTGTCCTTGGCGCTCTGCGCGGCGGTCGCGGTCATGTTCGGGTTCGGGAAAAGCGGGTGGTTGCCGGCGTTGAGCGCCTCGGCGCGGAACTCGAGGTTCTTGCCTTCGCTGATCCGGGTTTGCTTGATCAACGCGATATCGACGTTGTTCTGCCGGGGTCCGCGCAGCTTGGAGAAGCGGAACGGCCAGGTGCGAAGCTGATTGCTGAGCAACTGCTTGTTGGACACCGTCTCGAAACCGGCGGTGTTGAACCAGTGCTCCGGGGTCCGCTGGTTCAGCGGCAACTGAATGTTTGCCGGGTCTCCGTAATAGATCACGTTGGTCCAGGGCAGCGCGAATCCGCTCTGGATGCTGTAGATGCCGGAGACTTCCCATCCGCCCACGAGGCGCGAAACCACGCCGTTGTTGCTGTTTAGCAAGGCCCGGCCTTTGCCGAAGGGCAGCGACCAGACGGTAGAGACGTTGATGCGGTGCGGCGCGTCGGCATCCGAGATTTCCCGGACTGGCGCCAAGTCGGCGGCATTCAGCAGGTTAACTGCCTGCATCCACTTCTGGAACGTGTAGCTTCCCTGAACAGTGTATCCCTTGGAAAAACGCTTGGAGGCAGTGAACTGGAAGCTGTGGTACCAGCTATAACCGGTATTCTCGCTGCTATTGATGGCGTTGGTACCGAAAGCGGGGTAGGGCGAAAGCAGCGTCTGTCTCGAAGTTTTTGTTCCCGTGTAGGCGCTCTGGCTATTGCCAGGGACCAGGCTATTAAGCGGGTTCGCGAATTGGGCGGTCATCACGCTATTGTTGGCATCGTCGCGCGTCGGCAGCGTGCTCAAATATTGCAATGGCAGGGTGTTAATGTTGCGGGTGATTTCGATGTGATTGGTCTTATTGCCGATGTAGTCGGCCTCGATCAGGAACTGCTTGAACTGATGCTGCAGGCTGGCTTCCCAGCGCATGGTGATCGGGATCTTGGGGTTCTGAATGAAGTAGGTGAAGCCCTGTCCCAGGTAGGTTTGCAAGCCGGCAGCCGAGCCAACCGCGTCGGCGACGCCATCCGGGTACGGGTTGGCCATAGTCGTGAGGAAGTGCAGACCGTTGTCTTTGGTGAGCACCATGTTGGTGTTCTGGGTGAAGCCGTTTTGGAAAACGTCTCCACGGCGCTCTCCCAGGAAGCCGGCGAAGATACCGAGACCGGAACGGAGTACTGTGGTGCTGTTGAGCTGGTAGGCTAGGCCGAGGCGCGGCAGGAGCACGTTCTTCGGCGTGTTGTAGAGGTTGCCGTTGTTGCCGTTCTGTCCGGCGAACGTCATGCCGCCCCTGAGTGCGAAGGCGCTGGGCGGAAGTTGCGGGAAGCCACCCGAGATGGTGGGATAGGTGGTGGCATAGGCCGCCTGTGCAGCCGCCGAGATGGGCTGGGTGTAGGTGGTGTCGAAGCCCAGCGTGCTGCGGTTGTACCGCTCGTGAAGCGGGGTCTCGAACTCGTAGCGCAACCCAAGATTGAGAGTAAGTTTCGGGGAAACCTTCCAATCGTCCTGCAGGAACATTCCCCAGGAGCCGGACTGCTCGATGTAATCCGATTGGCGGGTGATGCTGGCGGAATCCGGCAGGCCCAGTAGAATGGCGGCCACGGATTGCCCGATGCCACTCGGCGAGCCAGAGTCG
>JANYJN010000422.1 GCA_025358475.1 Candidatus Solibacter sp. | reverse complement strand
AAAAAGGGAGAATTTTGTCGTGAAGAGCAAGTGGAAGATTCTAATTGTCGTGTTGGTGGTCGTGGTTCTAGGAATCGGGGTTTACGCCAGCACGGTTTATAGCAAGAAAGGTCTGGTTACGGTGCAGACCGGGAGCGTCGTGCGCCAGGATCTGATCAGCATCGTGACCGCATCCGGCGAAATCAAGCCCAAGAACTATATCAACATAGGCGCCAATGCCCAGGGCGAGATCCGCGCACTCCTGGTCAAGGAAGGCGACCGGGTCCGCAAAGGCCAACTTCTGGCGCGCATCGAAAACGTGCAACCGGAAGCCGACGTGGAAGCCCAGAAGGCGACGCTCAACTCCGCCGAAGCCGATTCCAGCGCCAGCGAATCCGCCGTCAGGGCCGCCGACGAGAATATCCGCACCATGCAGGCCATGCTGGATAAGGACAAGTCCGATCTGGAACGCACCAAAGCCGAGTACGACCGCAGCCAGTCGCTGTTCAACGAACACCTGCTCGCCAAACAGGATTTCGACCTGCGGCGATACACCCACGCGGCCCAATTGGCCACGGTGAAGCAGAGCGAAATGCGCCTGGTTCAGTCTCGCGCCCAGCGGGACCAGACGGTGGCGCAGTTGGCATCTTCCCAGAAACGCATCGCCCAATACCGCGCCGGCTTGGTGCGCTTTAACGATATCCTGCAGAAGCATAATTCTTTCGCACCGCTGGATGGCGTGGTCACCAACCTGCCCGTGCGCGTCGGGGAAACGGTGGTGCCAGGCGTACAGAACTCCGCCGCCAGTACCCTGATGACCATCGCGGACATGTCGCTGATCACCGCCGAAGTCAAGGTGGATGAGACCGATATCGTTAATGTGAAGCTCAATCAGATAGCCGATGTCACCATCGACGCGATTCCCAACAAGACGTTTAAGGGTCACGTCGTCGAGATCGGCAACACGGCCATTCTGCGGTCCACCGGTGTGGCGGCCAGCCAAAGCGCTGTTTCCAGCCAGGAAGCCAAGGACTTTAAGGTGGTGATCGCCCTCGACAATCCCCCGGACGAAATTCGTCCCGGACTTTCTTCCACCGCAAAGATAACCACAGCCACCCGTAAAAACGTCCTAAGTATACCGATCCAGGCGCTCACCGTTCGTCAGAAGGGGCAACTGGAACCGAAACCGGCCAATGGAAAGGTGGCGCCAGTCGCCGCCAAGCCGGATCCGGTTAAAGAGAAGGCGAAGAAAGAAGAAGTTCAAGGCGTTTTTGTGGTCTCCGGGGCCAAGGCGATTTTTAAAAAGGTCGAAACCGGGGTCACCGGAGCCACCGATATTGAGGTGGTCAGCGGTCTCAACGAGGGCGATCAGATTGTCACCGGCACCTACCAGGCGATTCGCACCATCCTCAACGAGACCCAGGTAAAAGTCGATAATAAGACTCCGGCGGAAGCGGCCAAGTCCTAGAAACGAGAAATCATCCGATGTCAACAGCAGTCGAGAAGGAACTGATCCAGCGGGGCGAGCAACTCAAGCGCGATGGCATTGTCATTCGCACTTACGACCTTTGGAAGACCTATGTGATGGGCGACCAGGAGATTCACGCGGTCTCCGGGGTCGATATGGAAATCAAACGCGGCGAATACGTCGCCATCATGGGACCGTCCGGTTCGGGTAAGTCCACTCTCATGAACCTGATCGGGTGCCTGGACACCCCCACCAAAGGCCAGTACTACATTAACGGGAATCTGGTCAGCGAGATGACCGACGACGAGTTGGCGCGCATCCGCAACCGTGAGATCGGCTTCGTCTTCCAGACCTTCAACCTGCTGCCGCGCGCCACTTCGCTGCACAACGTGGAACTTCCGCTGATCTATTCGGGAATGCCCAGCGCAGAGCGTCTGGAGCGCGCCAAACTGGCCATGCGCCAGGTGGATCTGGAAGCCCGCATGTACCACAAACCGAACGAACTGTCCGGCGGACAGAGACAGCGCGTCGCGGTCGCCCGCGCGCTGGTCAACAACCCTTCCATTCTGCTGGCCGACGAACCCACCGGCAACCTGGATACGGCCACCGGCAACGAAATCATGGGCCTCTTCGAGCGCCTCCACCAACAGGGCAATACCATCATCCTGGTGACCCACGAACACGATATCGCCCTGCACGCCCACCGCATCGTCCACGTCCGCGATGGCAAAGTGGAGAAGGACGAAAGAATCAAGTAGAACAGGCTTCCGGCCTGTCCATCCAGGCTCGGCCAACCATTCCAGGGGAGCGTTGCCGCTACAATACTCCATGACTCCCCCATGTTTGAACAAGCCTTCAAGAACACCGAGTTGGACTATACGGAGCAGACCTCGTGGCTGCTCTTCCTGAAATACCTGGACGGGTTAGAGCAGGATAAGGCCGACGAAGCCGCCCTGGATGCCGAAAGCGCGGGGGTACTGGCGGCGATTCGGGGGATATTGTGAAGGCGAACCTGGCGTTTTTCGACGGCATCCGCGAGTTGATCGCGGGGGCGCGCACCACCGTGGCGCGTGGCGTGGATCTGGTTCAAGTCCACACGAATTTCGAGATTGGTCGGCGCATCGTCCAGGAAGAGCAGCGCGGTAAGGACCGGGCCGCGTATGGAAAGGAGGTCATCAAGGTACTGGCCGACCGGCTGACGGGTGAGTTTGGTAAAGGGTTCTCCACCAGCAATTTAGCCTACATGCGGACCTTCTACGTGGTTTACGAAGACCGCAGTCCAATTTTCCAGACAGTGACTGGAAAATCCGAGTCGGCCCGAATTGGCCAGACAGTGTCTGGCGAATTCAAAGCCCCGCCAATTGGTCAGACACTGTCTGACGAATTCAGCGCGCCCTCAAAAAGCCAGTCACTGACTGGCGAATTGGCAATTTTCCAGTCAGTGACTGGAAAATTTGGCCTTCCGCTTCGCCCCTTCACCCTAAGTTGGACTCACTACGTCTTCCTCCTAGGCATCAACAACCCCAACGAGCGCAGTTTCTATGAGATAGAAGCCACCGAACAGAACTGGACGGTGCGTCAACTCAAGCGGCAGTACGATTCCGGCCTCTACGAGCGCCTCGCCCTCAGCCGTGACAAAGAGGGTATTCGCCGACTCGCGCGGGAAGGCCAAACCGTTGCGCAGGTGAGCGATCTGTTGAAGGAACCCTTGGTGCTGGAGTTCCTCGGCCTCGACGCGTGCAGCCAGTATTCCGAGTCCGATCTGGAAACGGCCATCATCGGCCAGATTGAGCGCTTCCTGCTGGAAATGGGCAAAGGTTTCCTCTTCGAGGCGCGGCAGCGGCGATTCACCTTCGACGAAGACCACTTCTTCGTGGATCTGGTTTTCTACAACCGCCTGTTGCGCTGCTATGTGCTGATCGATCTGAAACTCGGCAAGGTCGCCCATCAGGACCTGGGGCAGATGCAGATGTACGTGAACTACTTCGACCGCTTCGTGAAAACCGCCGGGGAGAATTCGACCATCGGCATCGTGCTCTGCAAGCAGAAGAACAAGGCGCTGGTGGAAATCACTTTGCCCAAGGACGCCAATATCCACGCGCGCGAGTATCAGCTCTACCTGCCCAGCAAAGATGAGTTACAGCAAAAGCTCATGGAGTGGATCGGGGAACGGGGATGAAGGCGGGGTGGACGGTGAAGTCGT
The DNA here is from genome assembly GCA_025358475.1 of Candidatus Solibacter sp. Classification (GTDB taxonomy): domain Bacteria; phylum Acidobacteriota; class Terriglobia; order Bryobacterales; family Bryobacteraceae; genus Solibacter. The sequence continues at coordinate 2,241 of JANYJN010000422.1, read as the reverse complement.
TGGGCGAGGTCTGCTCGCTCCTGAATCGCGGCATCTCTCCCACGTACCTCGATACTGGGGGCATTTGCGTCGTGCTGTCGCAATACGTCAAGGTTGGCGGGGAAGAACTGGATCCGAGAAAGCTCTCTCCCTTGCTGAAGCTCAAGTACAACAACGCGATCTCTGACGCCTGGGCCGATTTAGGCAGACCCGAAGAGGTGGGTTACATCTTCGCGGGGTTTCAGAAGTACCTCTACCAGCCAGGGGCGTGAGACCCACCCCGCCTCGCCCCTTCCTCAACCCCCGTCCGGCGCGAAGTTGCGGAATCGCCGCAGCCAACCGCAACTACACGTGGCGTCGCGGTTTTGATGGGGTGTCATGCTGCGCACTCCAAGTCTCCGCGCCGGTTTTGCCCTGTTGCCTCTGATCCTGGCCGCACTGTTGATTGTGGGCCGCGCCCCCACGCAGAACGCCCCGCCGCCCGCCGCTCCCCCGGGCCTCGAAAAGATCCAGCACTTCGTCTTCATCATGCAAGAGAATCGCAGTTTCGATCACTACTTCGGCACCTATCCCGGCGCCGAAGGCATACCTCCCGGCGTCTGCGTCCCCGGCTCGCCCGGCAGCGCCTGCGTCGCCCCCTCCCACGACGCCAGGCTGGTCAACCAGGGCGGAGCCCACAATTGGTCCAACGCCCTGGCCTCCATTAACGGTGGGCTGATGGACGGCTTCATCGCCGGTTCCGGCCAAAAGCCGGGCGATGTGATGGGATGGCACGATTATCGCGAGCTCTCCAACTATTGGAACTACGCGGGCCTCTATGTTCTTCAGGACCGCCTCTTTGAATCCATCACCTCCTACAGCCTGCCGGCCCACCTGTATATGCTGGCGGCGCAGAGCGGCGGATACATCGGCACCGGCCAGCCCAAACCGGTGTCTTTCTCCTTTTCGGAAATCACCCAACTTCTGGGCAGCGGCAAGATCGATTGGAGATATTACGTGAACCGCGGCAAGACCGCCGGCGCAGCCGATGGCGGGGCGGCCAACGTCGATTCGGACGAAACCACCTACACTTTCTGGAATCCCCTTCCCGCGTTTCCAGCCGTCAAGAACGATCCCACGCAGTTCAGCCGCCTCACCGATGCCACCCAGTTCTACACCGACGCGCAGAACGGCAAACTGCCGCAAGTGAGTTGGGTCATTCCCAACAACGTCCTCAGCGAACATCCGCCGGCCAGCGTCGCCACGGGGATGAACTATGTTACCGGCCTGGTGAACGCGGTCATGAATTCCCCGCAGTGGAACTCCACCGCGATCTTCATCTCCTGGGACGATTGGGGCGGATTCTACGATCACGTCGATCCTCCCAAAGTGGACCAGTACGGGCTCGGCATTCGTGTGCCCGGCCTGGTCATCAGCCCTTACGCCCGGCAGGGCTACGTCGATCACAAAACCTATTCCTTCGAATCCTGGCTCAGGCTGGTGGAGGAGCGGTTCGGCGTCATCCCCATGACGGTCCGGGACAACACCGCCAACGATATGGCCGATGCCTTCGATTTCACCCAACAGCCGCGCCCGCCGGTGTTGATGGACGCCAACGGCTCTCCCTATCCGCCGGATCCGCAGAATCTTGTGCATACCACGGGGACATTGGTGGCCGTCAATTCCGCCTACGGCACCTATGCGCTCGCCCCCGAAACCATCGCCTCGATTTACGGTTCCAACCTGGCGGCGGCGCCCCTACAGGCCCAATGGCAACCGCTGCCCACTATTCTCGGCAGCGTCACCGTCACCCTGAAGGACGCCAACGGCGGCCTGTTTCCCGCGCCCCTCTTTTACGTCTCGCCGAATCAGGTGAACTGGCTCGTTCCCAAGGGTGTTGCCACCGGAGTTGCCACCGTCACCCTGACCAACGGCGGCGCGACGTTCACCGGCACGGCGATGATCGCCCCCACGGCGCCGGGCCTCTATACCGCGAACGCGAGCGGACAGGGCCCCGCCGCGGCCCAGGTGACCAACGGCCAAGCCTACTCCAATACCGCTCAATGCAACTCCGCCGGCAATTGCACTCTGGTACCTATCGATATTGCATCGCGCCCTTACTTGATCCTTTACGGAACCGGGATCCGCGGCGCGGTCCAGGCCAACGTCAGCGTCAGGATCGGTAACATCGACGCCACCGTGACGTATGCCGGCCCACAGGGTACCTACCCCGGCCTCGACCAGGTAAATGTGGCTCTAGCCCCTTCCCTCAAGGGGCGCGGC
>JANYJN010000404.1 GCA_025358475.1 Candidatus Solibacter sp. | reverse complement strand
TCGTAGACATCGATGCGGCCGCGCGCCAGCACGGCGAGCCCGTCCCGCGGCTTGAATTTCCAGAAGCGGTGGGCGGAGCGGAACGCCACCGCCTTCACCTGGGAATCGCGTTCCTTCAAAGTGAAGTAGTAGTGGCCGCTGGCGGCCAGCTTGAGGCCGGAGATCTCTCCAGTCACCGAAATATCGGCGAACTCGCCGTCCAGAATCGCGCGGATGGCGCCGTTGAGTTCGCTGACGCTGAAGACGCGGCGCTGCGGGAATAGGTCGAAGGCGAGGTCGAATTGCTCCACGCCTAATTATGCACGGCGGTGAACAGCGTCTGCGAGCCGCTCGCGCCGTTCAACTTGAATGACAGGGGAACCAGGTCGTTGTTGGCCACGCTGGGGACCACGACGTTGAATTGATAGAGCCCGACGAAATTCGGCGCAAGGCCGGAGTACTTGAAAGTCGCGGAGGAGCTGCCGAAATTCATCGACAAAGAGTTGGCGAGCTTGTTGGCCGTGCCGGCAATCGTGCCGGCGGAAATATTCTGGTTGCCGGAATCCAGCACCGGGCCGAAGCCGATACCGTAGATGACGATGATTTCCCCCGGTTTGGCCTGGCGCGAAGGGATTCCCGGGATCGCGTTCGGAGGCATAACGTAGGTAAGGCCATCGAGGAATTGCGCCACTACGTACTGTTTGCCGCCGACCAGGAACGAAGATGGCGCTAGCAAGCCAGGTTCCATGGCGTTGACGATGATGTCGAAGGAGGAACTGATGCCGGCGGGAGTGGAGACGGTCATCTGTTGCGCACCCTCGGGCACGCCGGATGGGACTTGCGCGTTCACCTGCGTTGGGCTGATGTAATCGAGGAATGCCGCCTTCCCGCCGATCGTCACCGTGACGCTGTCCAGCGAGTTAGGAGCTTGGGTGCCGGTGAAATCGGCGCCGGCCCAGAGGCGAGTGGTGGCAGAGAGATTGCTCCCGTAGATCTCCATCCAGGAGCCGGGAGCCACTGCGGTGAAGCCGCCGAAAGCGCCCGCGCTAACCACACCCTGCGAGGTAATTTCGGGCGGCCCCCCGAAGGAGCCGGGTGTCAGCGTGTACGAAGTGTTATAGATGTGATCGCCTGTTCGCTGAACGTCGCCGTTGGCCGCGTTGCCGGAGACGTAAATTTTTAGGTCACCGGCGTTCGTGTCGGGCGGCGTCCAGTCGAACTGATAAGTCTGCGACCCGGTATTGCCCTTGGTGGCGTTGTAGCCGGCGCGGCTTTGCTCGATGTATTGCAGCGGCATGGAGGCGGGGCAGGTTTGCGTCTGTCCCGATGCGTAGGGCGCTTCTTGTTGTTGGTTGAAATCGGTGGAACCGCACATCATGGTCGTATTCTGGTCGGTGGATGCGAACGTGCCGGCCACGGCGGCGGGGTCGCTGGCGAGACGTGTGGTCAACTGAAAGCCCCAAGCGTGCTGCGCCGGGTCCGCGATGGTCACCACCAGATGTTGCTTCACGCCGGGGATGTAGGTTTGCCCGCCTGGAAATGCGACGCTCACACTGCCTTTGTTGGCCGGGTCGTTCGTGGTCCCAACGTGGCACTGAGCGGAGGCGCAGGTTCCCAGCTCGTTCGGCACACCCGAATGGCCGGGGTCGGGTCCATACTCATGCGCCCAGATGAGAATTGGGAGGACACCCATAATTACGGCGACTTTGGCGGCGTAAAGCTTCCTTTTGCGTTCCATAACTATTATCTAAACACCGGCTGCGCGCAATCTACTCGATGGCGATGGAGTTTTACGAAACAATCACAAGTTACGGACGATCCCGGCCAGGTGGAGCGCCTTGCGCGCCGTGGTACTAAAGGGAATCTCCGCAAGTTGTGCGATATGGAACCAGCGGAAGCCGTCCTCGTCCGGGAGGCTGGCCGTGGCGTTGCGCACTTCGAGCGTGTAGTGGTGGTGGGTGATGGTGTGGCGGATCTCGCCGATTCGCGCGCCCAACTTGGCGGCGGGGAGGTCTGCGGGCGCGGG
>JANYJN010000271.1 GCA_025358475.1 Candidatus Solibacter sp. | reverse complement strand
GCGGCGCACCACGTCCATGGGGCTGGCGGCGCGGTCGAAGCGGTATTCGCCGGCCTGAAGGACGCGTGTTTGGCTGGCGACGCGGGCGAGCAGGAAATCCCAGCGGGAGCGCACCACGCCGGCCTTGACCAGGGCGTCGGCGATCCCGCTGGTGGCGGTGCCGCGGGGGAATTCGACGAAGGTTTCGCCGCGGAAACCTTGATAGGGCTGTTGCAGGCGGTAGACGGCAAACCCGCCGGCGGCGAGTCCCACAAGGAAGAGCAGGCCAAGGCGGCGTAGCAAGATCATAGCGAATCCAAGTAACTCTGCAACAGGATGACGGCGGAGAGGCGGTCCACGGCGGCGGCGCGCTTTTGGATGCTGATGCCGCTGGAGCGGAGGACGCGGCCGGCCTCGACGGAAGTTAGGCGTTCGTCCCAGAGTTTCACGGGCAGGTGGGTGCGTTTTTCCAGCGATTCGGCGAACTCGCGGGAGAGGGCGCCACCTCTGAGGTGCGAGCCAATGAGACTGCTCGCGGCCTTGGCCAAAGGATTGAGCGCATTGCCGAGGCTACTTGTCAGGAGATAACCAGGCGGAACGAGCATTAAACCGGTCGCGCTAAGACAACGCTCTGCGAGTGGTTCCCGAACGGAGCAGCGCACATCCACTTCACGCCCACCAGCCTCGTGGTGGAAGCAAGCAGAACGCTAGCTTGCGGACCTGACGGGCGAGCGCACTTGGCGCGGCTCCTTTGACGACATCCGGAACCCGCGAAAGGCGATCCGGGGAAAACTGGAGCAAAGCGGTGAACGTTTTATCTGGAGCGGACGCTGATTAGATCCTTGGCAAGATCCAGCGAGTTTGGTGAAGAAAGAACTTAGCGTATCGCGGCGCTATTGATAGTACGTTATCCGCCGGCGGCCCTCAGCACTTCCCGCCGGATGGTGCACGACCTGTCGTATCCAATTGCCCCATCCGTCATACTCATATTCAAAGGTGTACGGCTCCTCGCCGGTGCTGAGAAACGTCAGTTTATCTCCGTGCTCGTTGTACGTGCAGGCCGTCCGCAGGTTGAGTTGCTCTCCAAAATAGTTTGACTGTTCCACAACCCGATCATCTTCGTCATATACGAACGTCACACGGACGCCCGCCTTGGGGCCAGTGTAATCACGGACGGCGTGAAGTGTCGCGTCAATAACCGGCTGAGGCCAAGTTGCCATTCCCGGCGGTAGAGGAAAAGTCTCTAGACCGTGTTGATGGGCTTCCAAGACACGCCCTCGTTCGTCGCAGATATAGGAAATGCGCGACACCACGTCGCCGTTAGCGCTCTTGAAGGCGGTTAGACTAGGCATCCCCTGAGAGGTGAAAGTGGTTTCGGCAAGGGTAGCGCCGCGCAAGAAAAAGCAGACTCCGTTTAGGCCATCCATCGACCAGGAGTCGGCCCCAGCGATGCGGCGTAATTCCAGTCGGCTACCGTCGTCTCCCTTGCGGACGTCCAGATGTGGCTGTGGGGGCACGATGAGCATGCCATCGCTATCAAATACAGATTCCGCAATAGACTCATACGGACTCTGCCACTCCTCAACTACTTTCCAGACCGGGCCCCTAAGACCGAGTTTTTGTCGGTATATCACCGTTCCCTACTCTCCAGCTAATTACAAGTGCCGGGCCCCGGCCACGGCTGCCCCACGCCGATGGGAAAGCATTCGACTGATCCACCGACTGTGACCTTCAAGAAGACCACCTTCGTGAATCGGCTGCACGAGGACTCAAGAGTTATCGACACGAAACCCGTGCAAGATGGATAACTGGTTCCGAGGCACGCCAAGTCCTTGTAGTCACAACCGAAAATCGTAGGGATCCCGTTGGTATAGTATGCAGTGGTCCACGCGACGTGAATGTCCAAGCTCGGTCCGCCTCCCCCCACCCAGTGCAAGAAACAACCGCAATAGAGCTGCATAACTCCAGTCACCGTGAAGGTTCCCGTTTGGCCATTGATGGCCATGCTCGTGTTTGACACCATGCCTGGGCTGGTACTAGGGGCCTGAGTTCCATCCGGCCCGATCAGCGTGGCGATAGTAGTATATGAACCGTGAGCGGCGCACCCCGTACTATTATCGACGGTGGTGCTTGTGGCAAACAGCGTGTTGCCGTCCGTGCTGGCATCGTTGTAGACGCTCACGTTGTAGACCATCTGGCACAGGGCGGGACATGCAAGGGTTAAAAGGATGATGCCACACCGCGCGCCGATCGTGTTCCGGCGAATGTATGTCGTAGAGCGCATACTCATGACTCCTTTGTAAGCTATGTCAGCTCAGGCTATGGTGTCGAACCCAGGATTACGATGTGCGTTTTTACGTGGACCTTGATGTAGTTTTCAAGGAGCGCCTGCCCTGCGGCGCTCAGGCCACGCAGCGCCGAACGCACTTTGGCGATCGCCGAACCCTCCTGCGATTTCAGGGCGGTGAGCCTGGATTGCACACCTGGATCGCCCGGTGCAGCAGTAACCTGAATCGTTTTTCGATCCGCCTCGATGGCATCTAGTTCTTCTCGGAGTCCGGCGAGAGCGAAAATGCAGCTATCGTGGTCTTGCTTCGAAAAACCGATCGGGTCTAGGCGTGTATCCCGCCGCTTGTATTCATGTTGTGATGGATTTTGGTGCTCTGCAATCGCAAGAATGAAGTGACGATATGCAAGGTCGTCGGGTATTTGATCTGGTGTCTTGGACCCATCTACAAGAGGTACCAGGCTATGTTGGGGGGGGGTCTGTGCGCCGACGACGGAAAGAGCCAAAAGCCCAACAAACAAGCTTCGTTGGTACATTTGTAAACACCTCCGACAAGAGTGGTTCTCACGCAAGGCAATGGCTGAGGACCGACCGCAGGGAATACCGGAAGATCCCCCAACTACATTAACTCTCAGGACATCTACCCGGCTGAGTATAAGTCAGACTCCGGTGCCCTGTCAAGAAAAAAGAGTACACGATCTGAAAGTAATGGATTGCCTGGGTTCCTTCTTTGGGCCTGATTCTTGCTGACCGAGCAAACGGTCCAGGGGAAAGGTGCTGCATCCCATCCGATACGAAGCTGCAAGCAAATCAGTACGGTTCCAATGGATCGTTCGTCAGGAGCGCCGCAACGACGCCCGGCTCCATCCGGAAGCGGTCGAGGCGGCTATGCGATCCGTCATACACCCAAGCCGGAGCGGCCGCAGATGGAGGGCGCATCCGTCGAGTCAGGCACCTAACCGCCCGGTTGGGGGACTATTGAGGCTCCCGGAGGGATACGATTGTTTTCTGGCTTCGACCCAGGCGGGGAAGACTTCGGGGTTTTCCAGCCAGACCAGCATCCACTGCGCCATCTCTTCCTTTTCCGTACGTTTTTCGGGAGTGCTGCGCGGGGTGACGGCCAGCCATTTGGCGCGATCCTTCGCGGCGATCACCTGGCGCCGGCAATAGCGCGCGCGGTCGCGCTGGCCCGTCGAGAGGGCCTCCTGGTAAACCTGGAGCACATCGCGGAGCGACTGTTCCAACTCTTCGAAAGTGTGCTGGCGAACGCCGGCATAGGGCTGGTCGAAGGGAAGGCCGGTAGCGCGTAAGAGGTCCCGGAGGTAGCTTTCCGAGACCGGTGCGAGGTTTAGTAACAGCTGGTGCCAGACGGCTTCGGTGATGGCGGCGGGCCGGTTGGCGGCGAGGTAGTCGCGCAGTTGCCGCTTTATGGATTTATCTGTGGATGGCACGGCGATAGCGCTCCACCGCGCTTTCGTGGGCGGCGATGTTGGAGGAGAATTCGTGGCCGCCGGAGCCATCGGCGCGCGCCACGAAGTAGAACGAATCGCTATCGGATGGGGCGAGCGCGGCGCGGATGGAGGCGAGGCCGGGATTGGCGATCGGGCCCGGCGGCAGGCCGGGGTGGCGGTAAGTATTATAGGGGTGGTCGCTATCCAGATCGGTGCGATGGATGACGCCGCGGTAGTGCCTTTGGAGCAAGGCGGCGTAGATGGTGGTGGGGTCGCAATCGAGCTTCATGCCGATGCGCAGGCGGTTTTCGAAGACGGCGGCGATAAGCGGGCGCTCATCGGCCAGTTTCCCCTCCTTCTCCACCAGCGATGCCAGGGTGACGGTGCGGTGCACGCCGGCCGTGGCGTGGAGACTGCGCCAGGCCTCGCGGAACTTGCCGGTCATGAGGCGGCAGAGGCGATCGGGGGTGGTGTGACGGGAGAGTTTGTAGGTATCGGGGAAGAGGTAGCCTTCGAGCGTGGGGGCTTGCGGGTCGAGATCGCGGATGAGCGCCGGGTCGCGGGCGGCGGCGAGGAATTTGGGGGCGGGGAAGAGGCCGAGTTGCTCCACGGCGGCGGCGATATCGAACAGGTTGCGGCCCTCCGGGACGGTGAGTTCGAAATAGAAGATATCGCCGCGGGCGATGCGGCGCACCACGTCCATGGGGCTGGCGGCGCGGTCGAAGCGGTATTCGCCGGCCTGAAGGACGCGTGTTTGGCTGGCGACGCGGGCGAGCAGGAAATCCCAGCGGGAGCGCACCACGCCGGCCTTGACCAGGGCGTCGGC
>JANYJN010000557.1 GCA_025358475.1 Candidatus Solibacter sp. | reverse complement strand
GAGATGCGTTTGAAGACATTGCTAGAGATGGGGTCTCTATTCACTTCGGCGGTGGAGATCACGTAGAGCGGAATGCCCTCGTCCTCGGCCACGGCGCGTACGTCGTCCGGCGCCACCATGCTGGCGTTGTCGGGACCGTTGGAGAAGACGATAATCACCTTGCGCCCCGGGACCTTGGCGGCATCGCGCAGCGCCAGCAGGAGCGCGTTGTAGAGCGCGGTATCGTCGCCCGCGACGCTCTTGCGCAGTCCGGCGATGGCGCTAGCGTGATCGCGCGTCAACGGGGCGGCGCGCGACAGGTTGCGGCTGAACGTGTAGACCGCGACGGAATCGGCGCGGTCCAGGCCGCGGACGAAATCGGCGATGGCATCCTCCGCGTACACGAAGCCCTTGTACATGATATTGCTGGTGTCGAAGAGGACGAACACGTTGGTGCCCACGAAGGCGTCGGGCCGTTCCATGCCCGGCAGGGCGTCTTTATTTGCTTCCAGCAGCGGACGTGTGGCGCCGTTCTCAGCCACCGCCAGCGGCGCCTTGGCGCCTTCGGCGAAAGTGGCGATCTGCTGTAAAATGCCATCCTCCAGAATATGGAAATCGGTGGGCTTCAGTCCGTTGATATAGTGACCCTTGTTATCGGTCACCTGAAAACTGAGCACCACCATATCGACCTTGATACGGAAGATGGGGCGCTGCCCGCTATCCTGTGCGCGCATCACGGCGCCGGCGGCGGTCATTGCAAAAAATCCACGTCGCGAAATGGTCATGATGGGTTAACCGGTATTTATCGACTATTGCAGGGATGCCTTCTGTTCGGCTGCCAGGGCGCGAGTGTGCGCGCGGACATCGTCGCCCACCAGGCGCAGGGACTTCAGCACGGCGGGCCAGTCTTCCAGGTGCGAGGCAAAGATCTGTTCCACCAGGTTGCGCGTCCACTCGGGGATGCGCACGTTAAGCTGTGCCGGGGAAACGCCGATTTCGTCGGCCAGCGCCGCCCAATACAGCGTGTTGGATTCCCAGCTCTCCGCCATGATGCGGCTGGAGTAACCCATCAGGGTGGGGAAGGTGCGCAGGTTCAAAAGCTCGGGTTCGTAGGAGTTCGCCAGCGTCGGCTTGGGGGTCCCGAAGGCGCGCGACACGGCGTCGTGGTTGAGCTCTTTCGGGGAGTCTTCGGCCATGCGCTTCAGCTCGGCCAGCAGGCAGGAACTCCGCGGGTTGCGCTCCGCGCCCACTTCGCGGGCGATCACGTACATCTCCGACGGCGTCACGCGGTCCACGGCTTCGCGAACCGCGCCCTGTTCCAGGAACTGCGCCACCTGACGGGTGCGCACCGGCGCGGCAAGGGTACCGAGCGAGGCGACCACCTGGGTCCGCAGGTCGCTTGAGAGCGCGGCTTCGGCCAGCAATTCCCGGCCGTAGCGCAAGTGCAGGCCCACCCAGTGAAGCTGGGCGGGAGTGACCTGCCAGAAGCGCGGGATCTTGGCGCTGAGAATCATCTGCGGCACCAGATCGCCCCAGATCAGTGCCTGGGTGTGCGCCGGTACCAGGAAGTTCTGCTCGGCTTCGGCCAGCGCGTAGGGCAGGGAGGAAAGCGAACCCACCAGACGCCCGCCGCCGTTGGCGGGCCAGCCGGAGCCGTAGATTTCGGTGGTGCGCCAGGTGTGATCGCTGCCCTGCATGCCGAGGAAATCGTGGCTGCGCACGAAGACGGGATTGGTGTAGAGAATCTGCGCGCCCGGCGGCGCATAGTGGGCGTAGTTGAAGGAGAGCAGGGTATCGCGCAACAGAGGCGCCAGGAGCGCGCGCGTTTCGCTGACCTTCGCCGGATCCCCGGAGGCCTTTTCAATGGAGGCGCGCAGATTTAGTTTGCGCTCCGCATCCAGGTGGCGATCGGTCCAATAACCGTAGCCCATGGCGTTCTTTTCCGTACTGGACAGCGAGGCGCGCGGCAACTGAATTTCGCTGATCCGGCTGGCCAGTTTGTTGACCAGCTTGGAGTCGAGTTTCTCCCCCTTGGCCACAGCCTCGATGTGATCGGCGAGTTGGAACAGGGTATCCAGCGAGACAGTGCGCTGCGCGTCCAGGATGCGCATCAGGTCTTGCACCATCCGGTCGTGCGTTTCGGAATCGGTGGGATTGCCGGCCAGCAAGTCCAGCATCCTGGCGTGCGCGCCGCCGATGGGTGCGGTGACGCCAAGCAGCAGCTTCACGCCGTTGCGCCCCGCATCGAACAGCTCGCGATTGCCGCGCACCGCGACGAAGCCGCCGACGATGCCGGAGAACACGGTGTCGGCCTGCGCCTCGGGAATGCTCTGCTGCCGTACCAGGATCTGCCAAAGGCCCACCATCGCCTGCAGGGTGCCGGCCATGTCGGAGTGCAACGCCGGATCCCTCACCTTGCCGATGGCCGCCATCTCATCCAGGAACTGGACCATGGACTTTTCCGAAATGCCGCGCGATTCGGTAAACAGCGGATACTGGCTGCCGTAGGTGTGATAGTCGCGCGCCAGCCGGTCCACCGTGGCCGCACTGAGCGGCGTGTTGCGATTGCGGTCGATATCGCCGACCGCCATGAAGATCTTCAGCGGCTCGTTCTCCACTATCTTGCGGGACAGCGCGAAGAGCGCCTCCAGCACGTCGTCCGGCTCTTTCCAGTTGGCGGCCAGTTTGGTGAGTTTGGCGTCGTACTTGCCTTGCGGATGGTTCAGGAAAAGGTTGCGCCAAACCTCCAGGCTGCCCGGAATGTGGGCCTTGCCGTTGGGGTCCACCCGCAAACGCGTGGTGAACAGCATCATGTCGGTGTTGGAGCGGAATACCGGCCGGGCTGGGCCGGGACTGGTAATGCGCCCGCGGACCGCCGTGTAGAAGCGCTTCATGCGCACGGGGTCGGTCAGGTAATACTGCACCGGACCGTGTGTGCGGGAGAGCGCGTCGTAGAGGCTGGCGAGCCAGCCATCGTCCTTGGCCATCAGCTTGTCGTAGAACGCGGCGCCCTGGTCGGGAGACGCGCCGGCTAGATCGGCCCAAGCGCCGGCGGCGCGCTGCCCGCCTGGCACCACGGCCTTACCGTCGCGGATTTCGAACATGCCGCCGAAAAAGTCCAGCACGTGCGAGTAAGCCTTCAGCCGCGTCTGGCTGGCCACCTTGCGCATCGCCTCCGCGGTGGCAATGTCCAGCTTGGAAAAGCCCAGATAAAGGCGGCAAACCGAGGGGTCGGAGATGAAGCTCTCGATGAAGCTGGCGGCATCCTTATCCTTATCCTTATCCTTGGGGCCGCTCCAGTAAGCGGGACCGAACATCACCGGGACCGTCGTGGGGTGGAAGTCGTAAATGAACGGATGATTGGTGCGCAGCGCCTGCTCCAGGTCGTTCAGCGGAAACCCGGAGTCGGTGGTTAGGAAGGCGCGCGGGGCGTTGACGGTTTCCAGCACCACTTCACTGCCGCACCCGCCGCGCATGCGGAAACCTAGAATGCGGAGCAACTCCCCGGCCGCCGGCGAATCGCAGGTCTCGATCCTGATGGTGCGCGTCTCGCCGGACAGTTTCTCCAGTTCCCGCGCCTGCGAGAGGTAGCGGTGCACCAGCTTCAGGTACTCGGTCTGCTCCAGCGTTTCGTTGCTGTGCGATGCCTGATATCCGTTGGTCACAACGTTGCGCGCCAGCGCCGGCAGAATGTCGGGCGGGTCGGCATCGGGAGGCAGGGCAGCCATGCGGGCGAAGGAGCGCAGCGGGCCGGGGATATTGGCGGTGCCTTCGTTGGCCGGAGAGTTCGAGGGCGCTAGAGTGCCGAGGGAGACGGCCTTGCCGTCCACCGCGCGGTAGGCGGCAAGGTGGGTGTCGGCGGCGATGCGATCACCGGCCAAGAGATCGAGCAGCGCCAGGCGGCGCGCCACTGTGGCGGCACGCGCGGAATCGCCGCCATTGCGCAGCGCGGCGAGCAGATTGCCGTAGGCCTCGCGCGCCCCCGGGTCGCCGTAGCGGTCCAGGAACTCGGCGTAGGCCGTCCAGGCGGCCACGCTGTTGGGGCTCGCCTGGGTGGCGCGGGCGAGCGCGGTACGCGCGCCTATGGTGTCCCCCGACGCCTCCATCTTCTGAATCGAATCGAGGCTCTGTTCCCCGCGAATCGGGGAAGAAGCGGACGCCAATATGACAATTGCGTAAAACAGCGAAGCCTTCATTGAGGCCCTCCGTTACTGGTTCATCACTGTACCACGTCGTTACCGCTGTCTTGTGAGTCTAAAACATACAAAATACGGTACGCAACCATCAGTTTGTTAACTGACGCACAGCGCCCTCCGGCAACTGCAATAAAGCCGCGGGATGGGCGCCTGCCTACTGCGGCGCTGGCAGCGAGAAGGCAACCCGGCGATCCCGGTTGAGTTTATCGCTCAGGTCGCGGTCGACAGTGTTGAGCGGCGCCTGCTTCTGTGCGTGCTCCTGTGTGACGTAGTGCAGGGTGCCGCCCTCTGCCCAGTAGGCCTCGGCGGCAAAAATCGAACGATCGCGGAACGCAATCAAGTATATCGGCGGATCGGAATCCGGGGCGGACCCGGGCCGGCGGAGCTCCTGCCCGTACTCGTCTCTCTCGCTAGTGGGGGGACCCGCGCGCTCCACGTAGACGGTGGTGGGCGCCGCCGCTGGCAGCGTATACACCGCGGTCACATTCCCAGAAGGCTGATAGACGGGATAACTGTAGACCGGATAGGAACTATAGCTGTAATCGTCATACCAAGGCCAAGCGTCGTAGCCGAGCCCGTACCCGGAGTAGAAATAGGGTGAATAGTAGCTGCCGTAGTAGCCGCCGTAATGGCCGCGGGAACCTCCGAAGCGGCCGCCGCCGCGAAAGCCGTTGCCGCCGGTCCCGCCGCGAAAACCACCGCCAATGGATCCGCCTCCGCCGCGAAAACCACCGCCGCGCGTGATACCGCCGCCGCGAAAACCACCGCCGCCAGTGATACCGCCG
>JANYJN010000251.1 GCA_025358475.1 Candidatus Solibacter sp. | reverse complement strand
AGGAGCGGCGCGAAGTGCTGGACAGCGTGCTGGACGCCCTGGCAAGCAACGCGCCCGATCCCGACGAGATGGCCGCTTGCCGCCATCTGCTGAAGCGCCTGACTGAGATCGCCGGCCCCCATGGCCCCCGTAGCCGCGATTCCGCCTGAGGAAACCGGGACTTCCGCCGGCCATTCCGCCGGACCACAAACCCGCCTGGCTAGGAACCCGAGAACCCAAGGGGACAGACCCGTTCCGAGAGGGCACCTACCAGTGCAGAACGCGCACCTGAAAATAGGCAGGTCAATCCCCAGGGCGGCGGCGCCCGTGACCTACTGCCCCGGCCGCTAGATTCGCTGTTACCGCAAACTTGCTCGCTGACGCTCCGCGCTCTCATCGAAACCCCGAGCGTCAGCGATCGGGTTGCGCCCAACAGCACAACTTCAGGCGGTCGGAGACCTGGCGCGCTTACTCGCGCTCCATACGGTCTAACAGAATCGACAACCTGGGCGCGGCCTCGGCGTGGCCGCCGAAACGCAACGCGTTGTAGGTGCCGGTGAACTCGCCGACGGAGTCGCCCAGTGGCGTGCGCGGCAGTGACGCGGCGAATTCCGCTGGTGTGAACCAGGGGGGCTTCTGGTAGCCCCGCCGCTTCAGAATGTGCAACATGCGCTGATAGAGCAAGCTGGCGTCGGCCACGCTGGCCTGCCCGCGGCGGACCCGCCCCACGCGCTGCCGCATGCGCATCAGCCGGACCAGCGGTCCGGCGGCGAACCCTAGCGCGACCAGTCCCGCGGCCCAGGCTAGAGCCTGCCAGCCGAAACGGCGTGCCCATACGGCCCCATACCGCTCCCAACCCGAGCGAACCGATGCCGCGGTGACGGACCAGCGAAGGCCCAACCGGCGCGCGCCCTGTTCCATGCGGTAGGCCAGGGTGCCTTGGCGCGCCACGTCGTAGGTCATCACCCATTCCTGCCAGAAGGTCTCGGCGGCATCCAGGTACATGGCGAAGCGCGCGAATATCGCCAGTCCGCCGGCATTTCCATCGGGCGGGGTGGGGTCAAAGGTAGTCCATCCGTTGCCTGGAATCCAGGCCTCCACCCAACTGTGCGCGTCGCTGGCGCGCACCAGCCAAAGGCCGGAGACCGGGTTGTACACGCCGCTTTGAAACCCCGTCGCGAGGCGCGCCGGAATGCCCAGGGAGCGCAGCATCACGGCCATGGAACTGGCGAAGTACTCGCAATGACCCTTGCGGCGTACGAACAGGAAGTGGGCTAGCGGATCGGCCACCTCGCGATCGGGCAATTCCAAGATGTATCCGTAGTCGGAGCGCAGATGGCGTTCGACGGCGCGCGCACGCGCCAGATCGCCGGTGGCATTGGCGGCGAATCGGCGCCCCAGTTCGGCGATGCGGCTGTCGAGTGCGGGAAGCTGTAGGTAAAGCTCGCGGGCGGCCAAGGGAAGCACGAGGGGCGGAAACCGCACGGGTGCTGATTCCGGCGGGTCGTCCAGCAGGCTCCACACATCGTATCGGAAGCC
Source organism: Candidatus Solibacter sp. (assembly GCA_025358475.1). Lineage (GTDB taxonomy): Bacteria > Acidobacteriota > Terriglobia > Bryobacterales > Bryobacteraceae > Solibacter. Next base: position 2,740 of record JANYJN010000251.1, on the reverse strand, counting down.
GCGCGGCACGGCGTGGCCCAGGCGAAAACTTGCGGTTTCGGAACGGTACAATGCACGTGCCCGCAGGTCCAGAGTCTCCGGCGTACCGGCGAAGAACAGGGTGTCGTTCTCCATCGCCTCCAGGTCGACATGGTAGTTGACGCGCCGTCCCGGCGGGCGCAACCCGGCCGGCGCCAGCACCACGTGCTCGTTCTCTACCGGGATCATTTCCGGCTTGCGGCTCGGATTGGACCAGCGTTTGCCGTCGAAATCGCTCAACGCCGCGCCGCGCCACTTCATTGGACCCACCGCCAGCGCGCTCCAGATGCGGATGTGCATCACCGGCCGCGAACTGGTCTTGATCTCTCCGATATCCCCCAGGTTCACCTGATTGGAAAAGCCGGGAAGGAACACGCGGTGGGCAATCAGTCGCGAAAAGGCCGCTTCGGCGGTGCGCGGCAGAATGAAGAACAGTCCGGCCGTCAGCGCCAGGATTCCCAGGGTGACCACTACGGAAAGCAGGCTGAGGCGCGGCCAGAAGCTCTTCAGACCGCTGCGCGCGGTCACGGTGGACTTCTCGATGGACCGCCGGATTTCGCCGGAAGTAAGCGCCGCGACCGCAAACAGCAGGTACAGCGCCAGGAAAAGGAAGAAATTGAAATCGATGGAAAGGATCGCCGCCGCCAGCATTTCCAGAAAGGCGATGACCGCGGTATACAGATAGTCGCGATTGCTCTTGGCGGTCAGAATCTTCATCACCGCCAGGAAGAACAGCAGATGCACCGTGGCCACAAGAAAATCGCGGGAGAACCAAAAGTAGTCGGCTACAAAGAAGGCGGCGTAGGCGATGGTGACGATGGTGGTCAGCCGGTCGGTAAGGTTCAACCGCACCAGCCCGCCGATCAGGATGGCGCGTAGCAGCAGGCCCGCCGTGGTCAGTGCGATGGTTGGCGCGTCCAGGAAGCCCGAAGCTGCCACTGCCAGGTAACCGCTGGCCACCAGCCCGAGAAGCGAAAACTGAAAGAAACGCTCGACGCCGACGGCTGCGCCCGCGTCCTGACCCGGCATCCTACTATCTTACCGCCGGGAGAGCGCCGATTCCGCCGGAGCAGTCGAAGATGGGTTCGTTTAGCACGCGAAAGCGCCTGCCCGGCAGCTCACGACTATTGGATCCGCAGCCCGTACTCGCGCAGCAGCTCTCCCGCGGGCAAGTACAGGCGGACGAAGTACAGCCCTGCGCCGAGCCCTGCGACCTGGATTCCGTTTTGAGACCGCGTGAGCGTACCCTGCCGCACCGTGTGACCCGTCAGGTCCACGATTTCCAGGCGGTACGAAGAGGCCTCCGCCAGCCCGGTAAGATCCGGATGAAGCATGAGTTCCCGGGCCGGAGGGGCGCTGCTTCCGCCCCCGTCGCCGCGCATGGCAGTGAGGGAAACCGCCACCGCCCGCCCAGGCGGCCGGACGAAGCGCGGCGTGGCAACCACCAGCACCATGCCGCAGGCCACAGCCGCCAACACCTGAAACCAAGACTGGATTCTCCACTCGCGTCCCTTTGCGGCTTTCTTCTCCCGCCGCAACCGTTCTGAGGACATTCGCACGGCGAGCAGGTAAGCGTCGATTTCCCGGAGCCGGTCCTGGCAGCCCTCGCAGGTCAGGAGGTGCTCCTCAAAGAGCGGTCTCGCATCTAAAGGGCTTGAGCCCATCGAGTACCGTTCCAGGTCTTCCGCATCTGCGTGATGATGAACATCTCTTATGATGACAAGGGCTAACATATTATCCTAGGGCACTTGCTCCTCTCATCAAAAGGTAGATTGGTAATCGCAGTACTCTCACTAATTTGAGAGTACCGATATGTAAGGGCTTTCGGCTCATGCCGCCAAGCTGGTTCCTACGGTTCTGGACAGATCAAGGCGGTCTCGGATGAATTTCACGAGGATTGGCAGGCCGCCAACTCACGGCGGACGGCGTTAGATGTGGATGATGTCAGGGGGCAGTGGATCGACCTCAGTATTGAGCACTCACGGCTGACCATGCAGATTGCGGAACCGAGGGCAAGCCGACAGGCTGGAATTCCATACGGGAGTGGCAAGAAGTTCAAGAACTGCTGTGCAACCCCTGGAGCGCAGGGAAGCGCAATCACTTGACCATGCAAAGCGCAATCTGCGATTAACGCACTTTTCAGGTACTACCACTCACTGTGCGTTGCACCGCATCCCCTGCTAAACTGGAGGCTCGCTATGGCTATCAGTAAAGACTTGCTCGACATCCTTGTGTGTCCCCTATGTAAAGCCACGGTCGAACTGAAACCCGACCAGAGCGGCTTGAAGTGCGTCCAGTGCCATCGCGTGTACCCGATTCGCGACGACATCCCGGTGATGCTGGTCGACGAGGCGAAAATCGAAGAATAGGCCGTGGACAGCGTTTTAGAATGTTTGCCGCGAGGCAGCCGGGTTGCCATCCTCCGGCTACGGAGCCTGGGCGATTGCGTCCTCATCACACCCGCGCTCGACATTCTCAAACGCTTCCGAGGCGATCTCCACCTGGCCATTTTCGTGGAGAATCGTTTCCGTGAAATTTTCGAAGGCAACCCCGACCTCTCCGAAATCCACCCTCCCGAACTAGCGGCGCTGCGCCGCTTCCGCCCGCAACTCTGCCTCAACTTGCACGGCGGCACGCGCAGCGCGTGGATGACCGAACTCTCCGGCGCCCGTTACCGCGCCGGTTTCGGCCACTACCGCCAGCAGTTCGTATACAACGTGCA
>JANYJN010000177.1 GCA_025358475.1 Candidatus Solibacter sp. | reverse complement strand
GCAGCACTCCGTTCTCGCCGGTCAAATCCTCCGGCTTCTCGTAGTTTGCCAGCAGTCGATCCACTATTTCCTTTTCAATCGCCATGGGTTCTCCAAGTCTGTAGGAGAACCGGCGATTACACAATCTGTTTTACACCCTCGACACGAAGGGGATTGAAACAGTCTATGCAAGCTTTCAAACTCATCATTGTGCCGCGGGAGCGCTCCCGCCCCGACACGAAGGGGATTGAAACCCTGTCCAGCCGGAAGCATGCACGTTGCTTCTTTGTGGGGAGCGCTCCCGCCCCGACACGAAGGGGATTGAAACTTGTGATGTCGGCGTTATTTCCGTCCAGAACATGCAAGACGGGGAGCGCTCCCGCCCCGACACGAAGGGGATTGAAACTTTTACTCTTTACCACGTTCTTTCCAGAAATCGACTCGGGGAGCGCTCCAGCCCCGACACGAAGGGGATTGAAACCTTCTGAGACTTGCACCATCGTTGTAAGTTGAAAGTTGGGAGCGCTCCCGCCCCGACACGAAGGGGATTGAAACCCCGTCGGTCCCTTCGATTGTCTGATTACCGCCGCTCGTAGGGGAGCGCTCCCGCCCCGACACGAAGGGGATTGAAACGCGACTGAACGCGGTATTGATCGCGCTCTGTCGAGCCGCCAAGGGAGCGCTCCCGCCCCGACACGAAGGGGATTGAAACAAGCCTACTCCTGCGACCGGGCTGGTCATCAGCACATATTGGGAGCGCTCCCGCCCCGACACGAAGGGGATTGAAACGAAAGTATCGCGAAGGAGTCGGACTCACCCTGAGTACCAACGGGAGCGCTCCCGCCCCGACACGAAGGGGTTTGAAACTATGCCGGCCTGACTTCAGGCGAAGCTTCGGGGTTGGGCTTTTCCCTGCCGTGCGCTACCAAGGAGTGGCTCCGAAGGTGAGGTCAGGCATATGAAATTGTTGCGCACGGCCTGTGAGCGGCTACGGCAGCGGTCGCCGCGCAGAGATTGAGCGAGGTCAGGGTAAGCGATGGGCCGGCGTTCGGGCCGGCAATGGGCGCCGGTTTGTGGCTCCGCCTCTCGGGCGGTCCCGATGCAGGCCCGGCTGATGGCCATGTTCTATTGCCGCACGCGATGCCGGCTACCGCTTTATCAGGCTGTGCCCAGCCTGATCGGGTTCCTGATGGTATCTGGCATCGCCGCCAGCCTGACGCGCCTCATCGTGTTTGAGATGCTCGGGTGGCTGCTGCACATCCTCATTGACATTCCGATGCACAGCTTCAGGTGCTACGCGACCCGGTTCCTGTGGCCGGCTTCGGACAATGCGTCGACGGCATCCCCTGGTGGATGCCCTAGCAGTCGAGACCGGGTTGCCTGAGGCGGAGGCGCAGTTCGGTGGCGGCCTGGAGGATGGGTTCGCGGTCGGGCTGGGAGTGGGAGGAATTGTAGAGGGAGAGGCGCTAATGGGCGATGTCACGCCCGCGGCGGGTGAGCTCAGCGACGCGAGTGCCGAGGGTCTGGGGCGTGGCTCCTGGGGCGGCGGGCTTCGGGGAGGAGCTGACCGAAGGCATCAAGGCCCTTGGGATTGGCCGAAAACCACCGCTGCGGTGCGTCTGCACCACCTTTGCCAGTCGCAAGGGGCAGGACTTCCAGTGTTTTGAGTAGCTTGGCGAGTGGCCCGTAGAGTGCTTTAGACAGGACAGGAGGTAGCATAAAATGAAAACTCAATTAAGAATACTGGCAGTGGCGCTGATCGCCGGAGGCACGATGTTTGCCCAGACGCGGTTTTCCGTCGGTATCGGCATCGGAGGCTACGGCCAAGGCTATTATCCACCTGCTACCTACGAGAATTATGCGCCGCCGTGCCCTGGCCCAGACTACACGTGGGTCGATGGTTACTGGACACCCGAGGGCGGTCGCAATGTCTGGTTCGACGGATACTGGCGTCGCCCCTACAGCAGCGGCTACCGCGTGGCCCCGCGCTACGTAGAGCCCCGTTATTACAACTCTTATCGCGGCTATGACCGCGACCGTGGAGAGAACTGGTATCAGAACCGCGGCGGCGAACGCTACGGCAACCGCGGCGGCGAACGCTACGGCAACCGCGGCCACGGCTACTCCAACGGCTTCCGTCACTAAGTGAATCGACTTGCTTCGAGGCCGGCCGCTCTCGCGGCCGGCCTGGTTTGTTGGCGTGCTCGCGGCGAACCGCTAACGCCTGTGGCTCCCGGCCCGCTAACCCTGCTTTTCCGCCGCCATAATATTCGCCAACATGCGACCGTGGGGACCACCGGGCAGCATGGCGATCTTGGCGCCAGAAGCCAGAATTCGCTGCGTCTCCAGCACGTCGAAGAGTGCGGTGGCCACCTCCGGTTCGCGGGCGATTTCCTGGAAGGCCTTTCCCAACGTGGCCGGCCGTATGGCCGCCGCTTTGGCGAACTCGATGGCCGCTTCCCGCTCGGCGGAACTGGTGATCACGCTCACCTGGTTGGAACCGGCCTGCCGGATGGCCGAGGTCACCTGGCGCAGCCGGTTCACGACCTTCTCCTCTATCTGGTGGATCATTCCCACGTCGCGGAAATGCACTTTGCGGATGTACACGCTGCCCAACTGGTAGCCCCACGCCTGCGACTTATCCGTCACTTCGGCGCGCACCGTCTGGCTCATGTTGTGGCGCGTCTCCATCATCTCCGCCAGCTTCATATTGCTGAGGCAGCGCACCGTGGCATTGCTCACGTTGGCGCGCAGCGAGCCGCGCGGATCTGTGTTCTTGAACAGGTACGAAACCGGGTCGCTGATCCACATCTCGTACCAGATGCCGATCCCCATGGGCGCGCCTTCTTCCGAATTCACCGGCTGGCTGCGCAGATACTCCTGGTCTAATCGCATGTCCAGCACGTAGCAGTTGCCCAGCAGGTTGATGGCGAAAGCCGCCGGCCCCAACTTGCCGGGCAGAAAGTGCAGCCCCGGTTCGTCCAGCACGCCGAGCACTTTGCCGAACAGCATGTAAACGCGGCAGGTGCGCTCCTGCACCACCGCGTATAACCCGAAGATCCGCGCCACGGCGAGGAGGACGGGTTCCGCCAGAAACGCCGCCACAAACGCGACTAACGCCGCCGCCAGTAGCGCGGCCACCGGTTGATCCGTCATTTTCCCGCCTCCAGATAGATCTGCTGCGCCTTGTCGTAGAGTGCCAGCCGCACATTACGCAGATACGACGCGAGTACACCGGGCCCGGTGCGGTACAGCGCCCCCAATTCCGCCGCCAGCGATTTCACCGGCTCCACCTCGGCCTGCGCGCGCAAGGTTTCGATTTCGACGGCGCGCCGCGATTGCACCACCCGTTGATCGGCCGCCGCCTGCGCCAGGCTGATGTCGCTGGACACCTGGTTATGCGCCGTATTGATGGCCGCCAGCGCCGATTCCACTTCCGGCGGCGGGTCGATTCCGGTGATCAGCGAGGCATCCAGGATCACGCCGTAGCGCGCGGGAGCCGAGCGGCATTCGTTGTCCATATACTCGTTCAGATCGCGCAGATTCTTGCGCAGGTCGTTGATGGAAATGCCCGTCATCTCGCTGCCAGCCAGCGGCGCCTGCGCGCCCGCGACCTCCACCCCGGGGGCCAGCGGCACCGCCTTCGCCTCGAAACTGGCGATGCGCTGCCGCAGCACCGAAACGAAGTACGCCACGACGTGTACGAACGGCCGCTTGATGCCGAATAGAAAAGCGTAGAGGTTAGCCTCGCTCACGCGGTAGCGGATCTGCCCCGTCAGCCCGGTATTCAGTTGATCCTTGGTGACCGCCTCCAGGCGCGTGCCGTTTTCGTTGACCGTGGGATTTTCCGGGTCGAGCGCCATGTTCACCGTCATGGTGGCGATGGAAACCTTATAAATTCTCTCCCACGGCATCTTGAAATACGGTCCGCCCGGCGGGATGACACGCACCTGCGGATAGGTATAGCGCTCCCGCTCCTCGGGCCGCAGCATCTCGGCGACGGGATCTTCCAGCGTGGTCTTCCCGGAAGGCACGCGCACGGCGCGCCCGAACCGCGTCTTCACGGCGCGCTCGTTCTGATCGACCGTGTACACGCCCATCAGAAGAATTCGCAACAGGAACCAGGCTACCAGCCCAAGGCAAACACCGGCTATGATTTGCATAAGTTCAACTCAGAGGTAGTATACCGTTTCGGATGTTACGGTATGGTTTTACACAGTGCTTCCCGTGGTCACATCAGTTCGCCGGTTTCGAATTGCTGCCGTGCGGCGTGGCGAATGTGGAGCACATCGACTTGTTTCTGTTTCTCCGGAATCCGGTAGATTACCCGGTAGATATGCGGCTTGCTGCCGTAGAGCAGGTGCCTGAGGTGACGGTCTTCCGGGGTCATCGGGCAGCGGTTGGGAGTATTTCGCAGGGCACGAACGGCGTCCCTGAGGCCGCGATACCAAGTGAGCGCCGCTCCGGAAGAATGAGCGCCGATCCAGTCATAGAGGCCGGCAAGATCCCGCTCAGCGCGGGGCATGGTACCTAACGCGATATTCCATGAGCGGCTTCGAATTCGGCGAAAAACTGCTCAGCGTCGCGCCCTTTTCCCTGCCTGGCCTGGTCCAGGCCCTGGCGAATCCCTTCGCGAACATCGGCGCGGGCGGCGATGTCGAGCAACCGTTGATACGCTCCGGCATCCTGGACAATGGCCTCGGCCTTGCCTTTTACTGTCAGCACCACGGGCCGCTTGCTTTTCTTGAGGTGCTTCATAAAATCCCCTGAGCGCCGGCGAAAAGTGGTGAGCGATTGAATATCTTTGGTGATGTCGTGCATATTGCTTTGTACCGTTATTTAAGCACCTTTCCAAGTGCTGGCGGACCCAGAAGGTAGTCGCGGCCGGACCCTGGAAAAGAAGGCCGAGCTGCGCTCATATGGACAAGGCAGAGCCTTATCCCACAAGCAGGCCCTACAATAAAATCATCTTGCTTGAGCGCGTCTTCCAAACCAT
>JANYJN010000151.1 GCA_025358475.1 Candidatus Solibacter sp. | reverse complement strand
CCCCGATGAACACCCTAATCCGCAACGGTAAAGTGGTCACCGCCACCAGGACCATCGCCGCCGACGTCCTGATCGCTGGCGAAGTTATCCAGGAAGTCCGCCCCGGCATCCCCGCCCACTCGGCCGCCAAAGTCATCGACGCCGCCGGCATGTACGTCCTCCCCGGCGGCATCGATTGCCACACCCACCTCGACATGCCCTTCGGCGGCACCACCAGCGCCGACGATTTCCTGACCGGCACCCGCGCCGCGGCCTTCGGCGGCACCACCACCATCGTCGATTTCGCCATCCAACCGCGCGGCACCCGCATGCGCGACGCTCTCGACACCTGGTGGAAGAAAGCCGAGGGCAAGGCCTGCATCGATTACGGCCTGCACATGATCGTTACCGATCTCGGCGCCTGCGGCCTGGAAGATATGGACGACCTGGTGAGCGAAGGCGTGGCCAGCTTCAAGCTCTTCATGGCCTATCCCAACCTCCTCATGGTGGATGACGCCACCATATTTAAGGCCCTTTCCCAGACCGCCAAAAACGGCGCCCTCGTCTGCATGCACGCCGAAAACGGCAGCGTGATCGATGTCATCGTCGCGCGCGCCCTCGCCGAGGGCAAGACCGCGCCCATCTACCACGCGCTCACCCGCCCGCCGCGCGCCGAGGCCGAAGCCGTGCACCGCGCCATCGCCCTGGCGGAAATCGCCGGCGCGCCGGTTTACATCGTGCACCTCTCTAGCGAAGACGCCCTCCATGAAGTCCGCGAGGCGCGCGACCGCGGCGTCCCCGTCTTCGCCGAAACCTGCCCGCAGTACCTGCTGCTCTCTATCGAGGAACTCGAGCGTCCCAATTTCGAGGGCGCCAAGTACGTCTTCACCCCGCCCCTGCGTCCCAAACATCACCTGCCGAAACTTTGGGAAGGGCTCAAACAAGATCACCTGCAAGTGGTCTCCACAGACCACTGCCCGTTCTGTTTCGCCGACCAGAAGATCCTCGGCAAAGACGATTTCACCAAGATTCCTAACGGCGGCCCGGGCATCGAGAACCGCTTGCAACTCATGTATCACTACGGCGTCAACAAAGGTCAGCTCTCGCTCAATCGCTTCGTGGAAATTACTTCCACCACGCCGGCCCGTATCTTCGGCATGTATCCCCGGAAGGGCGAAATTGCCGCCGGCAGCGACGCCGACCTCGTCATCTGGGATCCCGCCGCGCTCTATACCATCAGCGCTGCTACCCACCACATGCGCGTCGATTACTCCATGTTCGAAGGCTATGAAGTCTCCGGCAACGCGCGCACCGTGCTCTCGCGCGGCGAAGTCATCGTGGACGGCGGCCGGTTCCTCGGCAAACCGGGACGCGGCAATTATCTGAAGCGCACCGCCCACGGAGGCGCCTGGAAGTAATGCCCCATCGCGAAACATCCGCCGGCGAGTCCGACGGGAGGGAAAAAACATGATCGCAGCAGATTCGAAGGTTGCAACCGTATCGTTCTATATCAACGGCGCCTGGGAAACCCCGCGCGGCCGCGCCATGGGAACCGTCACCAACCCAGCCACCGGCGCCGTGTTGGCCCAAGTGCCGTACGCCAACGCCGCCGATGTCGATACCGCCGTCCGCGCCGCCCACTCCGCCTTTCTCAAGTGGCGCGAAGTGCCCGTGGTCGACCGCGTACAGGTACTCTATCGCTATAAGACGCTGCTCGACAAATATGCCAACGAACTGGCCGCCATCCTCACCAGCGAGAACGGCAAGACCACTGAGGACTCCCGCATGGAAGTCCGCCGCATGATCCAGATGGTGGAAGTCGCCTGCGGCATGCCCAGCCTGATGATGGGCGATTCGCTCAACGATGTCGCCGCCGGGCTCGACTGCAAAACCATCCGCCAGCCCATCGGCGTCTGCGCCGGCATCACGCCGTTCAACTTCCCCGCCATGGTGCCCATGTGGATGCACCCTTTCGCCATCGCCTGCGGCAACACGTTCATCCTCAAGCCCTCGGAGAAGGTGCCGCTGACCCCCACGCGCGCTATCGAACTGCTCCACGATGCGGGGCTCCCCCCTGGAGTGCTGAACCTCATCCACGGGGACAAGGAGAGCGTCAACGCCTTGCTCCACCACCCCTTGGTCAAGGCCGTCAGCTTCGTCGGTTCCACTCCGGTCGCGAAGTTCATCTATAGCACCGCCGCCGCCCAAGGCAAGCGGGTGCAGGCCCTGGGCGGCGCCAAGAATCACCTGATCGTGATGCCCGACGCCGATATGCCGAAGACCGTCGAAGCCATCATCGGCTCCGCTTTCGGCGCCGCCGGCGAGCGCTGTCTGGCCGGCAGCGTGCTGGTCCCGGTCGGCGATGCCGCCGGTCCGCTGCTGGAGTTACTTGTCGCGCGCACTAAGTCGCTCGCCGTAGGCGATGGCACAGCGCCCGGCATCGAGATGGGACCGCTGGTCACCAGCGATCACTGTAAGAAGGTGGAAAGTTACGTCGAGAAAGGCGTCGCCGAGGGCGCCATCCCGTTAGTAGACGGCCGCGAGTGCAAGAAGGATGGCGGGTACTTCCTCGGCCCTACGATCTTTGACCACGTAACTCCCGAAATGACCATCGCGCGCGAAGAAATCTTCGGACCGGTACTCAGCGTGATCCGCGTCAACACGCTCGACGACGCCATCGACTTAGTGAATACGTGTCCCTTCGGCAACGCGACGGCCATCTTCACCGCCAGCGGTAAGTCCGCCCGCGAGTACAGTTCCCGCTGCCAGGTCGGCATGGTCGGCATCAACGTAGGCGTCGCCGCCCCCATGGCGTTCTTCCCCTTCGCCGGCTGGAAAAATTCTTTCTTCGGCGACCTCCACGCCCACGGCAAAGATGCCGTGAGCTTCTACACGGAGCAAAAAGTGATCATGAGCCGCTGGTGGTAGTGCCCCGACGCTAGGTCAGTTTAGTAAGCCGTCCTTACCGGGTAGTCGTGTAAGTTTACCTTACTTCGGAGGACGTGGCGGGAGGGGGTGAGGTGTCTCAAGACGCCTCCCCGAGCGCGCAGTTTCCGTTGGGCAAGCCGGCACTGGGACGTCGCGGGGGCGGCATTTGCAGCGCAATGCCGCATGATCCTCAAGCAAAGCGATGACGCTGGGGATGAGTGTATTGTTGTCTTATTTAGTCTTTGGCTGTCGAAGTGCTATGAGACAAGAGAGGCACTCCGCCGCTCTTTTTCGTCTTGAAGATGCGAAGAACGTTGTTTCGCTGCCCAAGGTCGGCATCCTGCCGTTGCAGATAAGTTCGAATTTGAGCCTCTAAGTCGCGCCCGGACGGCAACACAAGTCCTGCGAGGGACTGTTCAATCCCTCCGTCCAGGGCCTTCGCTCGCTCGTGCGCACGGGCAGGCATTCAGACGAGGTCCCCACGACCTAAGAGAACGAGCCACTCTACGAAATGAGGCTCAGTCGGCAGCACGCCCGATTCTGCCTGCTTGATTACCTCCGCACTATTCATTTCGAAATGTGATTCAAGGTCCGCTATCTGCTCATTGCGTTCGGCGGCGGTCATCGCTCCGCCGTCAGCACCCAGATTGAAGATGCTGCCGCCGACGATGCTTCGGATGTTTGGCGCATAGGAGCAAAGGTTCGCGACCCCGGCGCCAGAAAGCCAAAGAACTACCGCGCCTTCACGAAGCCAGGCGCTGCGGTTCACATCCAATGCGGCCCAACCCTCGGCGTCGGCTTGGTCCAAATCCGTTATGACAACCGCGTCCCCCACCGGCTCATTCAGGTCACTCCGTAGCTTCTCAAAGGACGAGCCGGAACTGCGGACAACCCTGACCGGCTGATCGAGAACGGCAGACAGATCCGGAAGAAAGTTCGCCAGCACATCCTCATCATCCCCCGGCCGCAGGACGACCAACCAAGCAGAAGACCCCCGGATTTCGATTCGCCGGCCAATGTGCCGCCGACCACGAGTTGCTGACTCGCTGGCTCCAACTCGGCTCGAGCCACGAGGGCTTTGAACTGCGAGCCGTGCAAATCCTCGACTACCAAACCTGAGTCGATCGTCAACTGGGCGGGTGCAGTTGGGTTGAGCTTCCGCATGTACTCGCGAAATCTCTCGCGACGCTGAGACGCCTGCACAGATTTCGAGATCGTCGCCGGCATAGCACCTCAAGACCGAGTATACATGTGACCTGCACACGCGGACAGCGCCCGGCCTACCGCCTTCACAAGCGATTACTGGTTTTTCCCGTTGAATACAAATCAGTTAATATATGGGACCCCGTTTCACCGGTGTATCGTGTGAATAGGTGATATGCGTTCCAACCGGCCCATCAATTCCCCGCTACCACGGCCTCGCTTTGTGGCATCGCTCTCCCCGCACGAACCCATCAAGAACTCCCGTATCTTGCCGAAACTAAAGCACGGCGAGCCGATCCGGCCGCCCAAATGGGTTCGCTTGGTATTTTGCTTCCCCACGGCCGCCCCCGCCTTACCGCCGCCGCCGTTCCGCCGCCCGGACCTCGCGCTCGTTCAAGCCGAAATAGTGCGCCACCTCGTGCCAGACCGTATCCT
>JANYJN010000142.1 GCA_025358475.1 Candidatus Solibacter sp. | reverse complement strand
AGGTCTCCGACCGCCTGAAGTTGTGCTGTTGGGCGCAACCCCACCCGGCCCAGAGGGCACCCCCTCGGGGCTCCGATCAGAGCCCCGAACGTCAGCGAGCGGGTTTGCGGTAACAGCGAATCTAGCGGTCGGGCCACTGGGTCATGGGCGCCGCCGTCCGGGGCTTGACCTGCCTATCTTAAGGTGCGCGTTTTGCACTGGTGGGTGCCCTTTCGGAACGGGTCTGTCCCCTTGGGTTCCCGGGTTCCTGGCCAGGCGGGTTTGTGGTCCGGCGAAATGGCCGGCGCCAGTCCCGGTTTCCTCAGGCGGAATCGCGGCCATGGGGGCCATAAGGGCCGGCGATCTCAGTCAGGCGCTTCAGCAGATGGCGGCAAGCGGCCATCTCGTCGGGATCGGGCGCGTTGCTTGCCAGGGCGTCCAGCACGCTGTCCAGCACTTCGCGCCGCTCCTCCTCAAGACTGGTGCTCGCCGGGCGGGCTGCCGGTCCGCCTGTGTGGGGAACGGCGCCGGCGGAGGCCCACGTGGCGCGGAGAAATGGTGGCTCTGATCTAAGGCTCACAGTTGACTCATCGGACACCGCAGCCCGCTCATTAACGTTATCCGGCAATCCCGCCGATATGCTTCCTAGAGCCTATGATCCGGCTAACACGCTTGAACCGCGCGCCCATGGTCCTGAACTCCGATCTGATCGAGCACATCGACGTGACGCCAGACACCGTAATCACCTTGACAACCGGCCAGATTCTGCGCGTGCGCGAGACCGCCGATGAAGTGGTGGAGCGCATCGTGGAATTCCGGCGCCGCGTACACGGCCTCGACGCGCCGCCCCACGAGTCGCCGGCAGTAGGCGATGCCGAACCGTTCCAAGACTGATCCCATGGCAAGCACCGGAGCCGCGAAACCCACATCGCCCACATCGATGGACGCGACCAAGAGCGTTGTCAAAAAGCGGGCAAAGCCAGGCGGGCTCAAGCCCGACATGGCAACCATCTCTGGAATCGTGCTGGCCATGACCGGAATTATTGGCGGGCTGCTGCTGGAGAAAGGTAGCATCCAGGACCTGACGCAGGGAACCGCCGCTATGATCGTCCTCGGCGGAACCTTTGGAGCGGTGCTGGTGACCATGCCGATGGCTACCGTGCTGCGCGCGTTCCGGGGACTGGGCGGGGTATTCTTCGAAACCGCCAGCGACACGGCGGCGACCATAGACAGCTTGATCCAGTACGCCACCAAGGCGCGCAAGCAGGGAATCGTCAGCCTGGAGACCGATGCCGGCGCGATTGACGATCCGTACCTGCGCAAAGCTCTGAGCCTGGCGGTGGACGGCACGGACCTACAAGAGTTGCGCAAAATGATGGAAATCGATATCGCGCTGGCCGAGCACTCCGCGGAGTCGGATGCCAAGGTCTGGGAAGCGGCTGGAGGATATGCGCCCACCATCGGAATCATCGGCGCCGTGATGGGCCTTATCCAGGTGATGAAACACCTGGAAGATATCAAGGAAGTGGGGCACGGGATCGCGGTAGCCTTCGTAGCCACGGTGTATGGCGTGGCCTCGGCCAATATTCTCTTTCTACCGGCGGCGGCCAAGCTGCGCATGCGCATGAACGAGGCCAGCTTGCGGAAGGACATGATTCTGGAAGGCGTCATCGGAATCGTGGAGGGGCTGAACCCGACGCTGATCCGCATGAAGCTGGATGCTTACAACCCCCATCCGGAGGGCAAGAAAGCGAAGCCGCCGAAACCCGCGAAAGCGCCAGCCGCCGGTGCAGGGGCGAAGCGCGCGGCGCCGCCAGACGTGGCTCCCGCCCGGCCGTGAGGAACCCCCAGCCATGAGGAGAAAGCAATGACCCGCAAGAAAACCACCGCACACGCGAACCACGAACGCTGGCTGGTATCCTATGCCGATTTCATGACGCTGCTGTTCGCCTTCTTCGTGGTGATGTTCGCTTCCACGCAGACTGACAAGAACAAGGCCAAGGACGTGTCCGAGTCGGTGCGGCAGGCGCTGGAACACGGCCAGTTCAGCGCGGCGATTTCCACCGTGCTGGGCCGGGGAAAGCACGGCGCGAAGAAAGCGCCACTGAGCAAGGACAGCACCCCGGAACGGGAGAACTCGAATGTGCCTCCGCCCCCTCCACCCCACCCTCCGGACCTTGCCCAATCGCTCGATACCCTGCAGAAGGGGCTCGATTCGGACCTGAAAACCGGTAAACTGCAACTCCGGCTGGACGCGCGCGGGCTGATCATTAGCCTGCGTGAAAAGGCATTCTTCGCCTCGGGGGATAGCGCCGTCGCTCCCGACAGCCTGCCGATGCTGGCCAAGATCGCGGCCGTGGTGCAGTCGCTGCCCAACTCGGTGCGCCTCGAAGGGCACACCGACGCGCGGCCCATCCATACCTCGCGGTTTCAAAGCAATTGGGAGCTTTCGGCGGCGCGCAGTATCGCCATGCTGGAATTGCTGCGGGACCGCTTTCAAATTCCGCCGTCTCGCATGGCGGTAGCGGGCTACGCGGAGAACGCTCCGGTGGATACCAATGACACGGAGGAAGGAAGGGCGCACAACCGCAGGGTGGACCTGGTGTTGCTTACGGCTGGAGGACTGACTTCGGAGCCGACGGTTTCCGTGCTAGCGCCCTCGGTTCCGTCTCACTGATGGCGCTTGGCACACGCGGCTGGCGTTTCCGGGGTCGCGCCGGGTACACGCGGCTGGCGTTGTCGGGGATTGCGCCTGAGGTACACGCGGCTGGCGTTTCCGGGGTCGCGCATGGCACACGCGGCTGGCGGTTGCCGGGGACCGCGCCGGGGGTACACGCGGCTGGCGGTTGCATTGGGCCGCGCCTGGGCACACGCGGCTGGCGTTTCCGGGGACCGCTCCCGGAGCGCGATTGCCGGTTGCGGACCTGTCGAATCCGATTGCTTAGAAGCTGGCCTCTACCATACGATGAGCGGGCGGCGGAACCGGTAACTCGTATTCTCCCGCAACGTGCAGGCTGTTGATCTGGTCCAGCAGATGGGCGCGCTCGCACAAGACCACGATTCGCGACCATTCCACCAGCTCACGTACTTCGGAAAGCCTAGCTTCGGAGAGACAACCGATGCTTAATTCCTCGGCCAGCCCAGCCGCGCACTGGTCCCACAGGAGCTGCGCCCTGCCGAATTCTCCGGAGATCACAGCCTGGCGAATGGGTTCAAGCGGAAGTTGTGGCATGTTCATTATTTGTACATCTGGTTGGCGGTGTTCTGCGCCGCGAACATGTTAGTGAAATACGAAGACCGCTGCTCCATGGAAGCGATCAGCGCATCGGCGGCGGCCATTTGGTTTTGCAGCCTGATTTGAAGCGCATTCACCTTCATTTGCTTGTCCGCAATCGTGGCGGCCAGCCTGGCGATCTGGGACTGCATATCCGTCTTGGAGGTCTTGAGCAGCCCTGAAACGGGATCTTCCGCGCTGACGAGGACATCGGTGGCCGCCTTCAGGAATCCGCCGCCGGTGGCGGAGCCGAGAAACGCGGTTACAGAGGTCGAACTGGTGAGATCGGCGGACATCAGAGTGAAAGCGTTGTACGTAAGATGGCCGTCATTGCCCAAGCTCAACCCCAGGCCCTCCAGGCCGTTGATCTGGCCGCTCGACGAATAGGTAGAGATGCGGCTGAGAAGGCTGGAGAGTTGCCCGACGATGGATTGTCCGGCGAGCGCGCCGCCCGACTGGCCCCGCTGTGTGCCAACTTCCTCCACGGCGGCGTTATATGCATCGGCTAGACCGGAGAGCGCGGTACTGAGGGCGGAAGTGGATCGCGTCACCGTAATGTCCACCGGAGCGCCGCCAGAGGCTCCTCGCAGGTTTGCCGTGACTCCATCGGAGATTGTAATATTCCGGGTAAAGCTGGTGTTGACCACGCCTGAGCTATTGATCTCATAGGAAGCCAGGGCGCCCGCTGTCTGTTCCTTCTGGAAATTGGTTCCGGTGGTCTTCTGAATGTCGAACGCGGTGGAGCTTCCCATCTTGCTCTGGAGCGAGATGCGGTAATCCGGGCTGCCGCCGGTCTCTAAATCCACCACCGATGCCTGGACCTGCCCGCCGTAAAGGGAATTGATGGCCGCGACCACCGAAGCGGCGCTGTTGTCCGCCGGCGTGAAGCTGTATTTGGTGGAACCGGCCACTAGCGTATAGGTGCTACGGCTGCCGGCGGCATCGGGCGCGGCACTCCAGGCGGCGGCGGTACGGCTAGTGGCCGCTGTCTGCTGCGTCTGGAGGGATGCCCCGCCGGCCTGCTTGACGTCCAGGGTCATGGAGCCGTTCATGGGACCGGCGGTAGTGCTCTGCATGGAGATGCGGTAATCGTGGCTACTGCCGGTTCCGAGATCGACTACCGAGGCGCGGACCTGGGTGCCATAGGTGGCATTGATTGCGGACACGACGTCGCCGGCGCTGTTGCTTACCGGCGTGATGTCGTAGGGGTCGCCGCCAATGATCAGTGTGTATGTGGCAGGGCTGCCGGAAGAGTCCCAGGACGCGGTGCTCCGGCTGATGGCGTAACCCGCCGGGGCTTGTTGTTGAAGACTGGTGGGAGTAGCGCTGGGAAGCTGGAGAAGGTCGAGATTGGTCTGGCCCAACGCCGCGCTTTTGAGCGAAATGCGTGTGTCACCATTCGCCACGTTCACCGTAGTGGCCTGGACCAGGTTGCCGCAACTCAAATTGATGGCGTCGGCTACGGACTGGGCGCTGTTATCGGCCGGGGTGACGCTGTAATTCTGGTTACCCACCACCAGGGTGAACGTGGTGGGTTTGCCCGACGGATCCTTGGCGACGCTCCAGTTTGCGGTAGACATGCTGGTTTGGTAGGCGCCGATGCTGGTGACATTCATGGAGTAGAATCCCTCCCGGGCGCCATCGGCCACGCTTACGTCGACAACATTAGGGCTCGAAACCGAGGTCTGGAAGGCCGACCCGCCGAGCGCCGTTCCGATCTTCTGTAGGGCCGCCTGAAGCAGGCTGAACTTGGTGTCTAGCTTGGTTATCTCCTCGGATTGAGTGGTCAGGGTGGCCTTATTTGTGGTCAACACCTGGATGGGCAGCGCGGCGATCGCCACGGCGCGGTTGATCACGTTGGCGAAATCCGAGGAAAAGGCGCTGGCGCCCTTGAA
>JANYJN010000127.1 GCA_025358475.1 Candidatus Solibacter sp. | reverse complement strand
TGACGATGTTGCCCACCTTGGTGGAGCCCATCTGGTCGGCCAGTTCGGTGAACGGCAGGGCCACCATGCGCACGTCGCACCGCAGGCAATCGCTGGGGATTTCGCTGCCGTTAAAGAGCACGATACCGCTCTCTTCCACCGTCGGCAGGAATTTGCGCAATGCGGGCTCGTTCAAAGCCAGCAGCACGTTGGGGCGCGACACCAGCGGCGAATCGATGGCATGATTGCCCAGTCTCACGTGGCAGTTGGACGTGCCCGACCGCATTTCCGGCCCATAGGAAGGCAACCAGGAGACCTCGTACCCGGCATCCAGACCCGCTTCCGCCAGCACCTCGCCCAGCATCAGCACCCCCTGCCCGCCGAAGCCCGCCACTTTGATCCGCAGGTCGAGTTCCCGCGGCGGATGGGCGGACGCAGCCTCTTCGCCCGCACCGTTCACCAGGTCGAGCAGCCGCGGCAGATCTTCCAGCGCCGGGGCGGCAGCCGCGGGGGGACGCGCCTGGGCTTCCTTGGTGCGGTCGCGCAAATTGCACAGCGGGAATATGGCGGTCATCTCATCCTGCACGAAGCGCTTCGCCTCCACGGGCTGCATCTTCCAGATGGTGGGGCAGGGCGAGAGCACTTCCACAAAGGAAAATCCCAGCCCCTTAACCTGGTTCTCCACAGCGCGCTTGATTACCTTGGCGGCGTGCATGATCTGCTTGTTGTTGCCGAGCGCCACGCGCTCTATGTAGACGGGCGCTTCGAGCGCATTCAACATTTCGCAAACGTGCAGCGGGAAGCCATGGTTGAGCGCGTCGCGCCCCAGCGGGGAGGTGGTGGTCTTGGTGCCAAGCAGGGTGGTGGGGGCCATCTGCCCACCGGTCATTCCGTAGATCCCGTTGTTGGCGAAGATCACGGTGATGGCCTCGCCGCGATTGGCGGCGTGGATGATCTCCGCCGTGCCGATGGCCGCCAGGTCGCCATCCCCCTGGTAGCCGATAACAATGCTCTCCGGACAACTGCGCTTGATTGCCGTGGCCACCGCCGGCGCGCGCCCGTGGGCCGCTTGCACGTTACCGACGTCAAAGTAGTAATAACCGAAGACCGAGCAGCCCACCGGGCTGATCAGCACCGTGCGGTCCTGCACGCCCAGTTCGTCGATGGCCATGGCCAGCAGTTTGGAAACGATGCCGTGCCCACATCCCGGACAGTAGTGCGTCTGATGCTGTAGTTCGGCCTTGCGTTCGAAGCTGTCGAAAAAAGCTTCGGGCTTCTCGTGGATCACGGTGTAGCTAGCCATGGATCAGTTCCCCCTGCCGCCCTGCCACGCGCTGTTCCTCCACGCACCCTGCCAAGGGCTGCGGCAGGTAGCCCGGAAAGCAGCGTTCCAAAAACGCGAGCACATCCTCGGCGGAGGGCGCGTTGCCGCCGACGCGGCTGAAGAATTCCACCGGCCTGCTGCCGGCCAGCGCCAGCCGCACATCGTCCACCATCTGTCCCGTGCTGAGTTCCACCACCGCGAATGCCTTGGCATTCTTGGCCAGCTCGCGAATCTGTTGCGAGGGGAACGGGAACAGGGTGATGGGACGCAACAGGCCCATCGCCATGCCGCGCGCCCGCGCCAGTTCCACCGCCGCCTTCAGGATGCGCCCCACAATCCCGTAGCCCACCAGAACGATCTCCGCATCCTCGGTGCGCCAGCTTTCGAAGCGTACCTCGTGGCGCTGGGCTTGCATGTACTTCTCTTCCAGCTTGCGGATATGGCGCTCCAAAACGTCCGGCTCCAGGTGAAGGGAATTCACCGTGTTCTTGCGCGTTTCGGCGCTGCCGCGGACGGCCCACTCGGGGGCCGCCGGAACCGTCGCGGGGGCGGCGAACTCCACCGGCTCCATCATCTGCCCGATGAAGCCATCGGCCAGCACCACCACGGGATTGCGATAGCGGTCGGCCAAGTCGAAGGCCCAGGTGGTCAGGTCGGCCATTTCCTGAACCGAATCCGGGGCCACCACCAGGGTGCGGTAATTGCCGTGCCCGCCGCCCTTGACGATCTGGTTGTAATCGCTCTGTTCGGGCGCGATGTTGCCCAAGCCGGGCCCGCCGCGCATGATGTCCGCAATCACACATGGCAGTTCCGCACACGCCAGGTAACTGAAGCCTTCCTGCATCAGGCTGATACCGGGACCGCTGGAGGCGGTCATGCAACGCACGCCCGCCGACGCGCCGCCGTACAGCATGTTGATGGCGGCCACCTCGCTTTCCGCCTGCACGAATACGCCGCCGGCCCGCGGCAGGTAGAGTGAGGCCGCCTCCGCGATCTCGCTGGCCGGGGTGATGGGATACCCATAGTAAGCGCGGCATCCGGCCAGTACGGCGGCCTTCACGATGGCTTCATTGCCTTTGGTCAGTTGTTTTTGCATGCCTTCCTCCTATGCGGCAGCCACGGCATCCAGGCGGAAAACGCGTATGCCACCCGGTTCGGGACAGACGAAGAAACAGATGCCGCACCCGGTGCACCCCATGCTCGCATAGAACGCCGGACGGTACCCGTAGTGATTCAGCCCTTCCGCCAGGTGCAGCACCTTGGGAGGACAGGCATCCACGCAGAGCCCGCAACCCTTACATTCTTCAGCGTTAACCTCGACCGAACCGCGGTCTGGTTTGCCTGTCATCGCCATGCCACTCGCCTCCCAGCCAAATAGGCCCAGCTAATAGACCCACCCAAAGTTGGTGCTTATCTGCGCCCGTAGTCAGTATATATCCGGACAAGCAGGCCTACAATACTAATTTACGCGCAAAAGGGGTGCTTTCGGGTAAACTAATCGGAAATGAAGAAATTTTGTGTTTTGCCCATTTTGTTTTTCGCCCTGGCCGCGTCCACCTCTGCCCAGCATAGCCCCTATGCAGGCCGCTGGGATCTGACCGTGACGCCGGCCACCGGCGCCGCTTTCCCGCAATGGATGGAAATCACCGAAAAAGGCGGCAAGCTGGACGGCCGTTTCCAGCCACGGGGCGGAGCATGGCGGCCGCTGGTCGCCGCCAAGGCCGATAACGGACACCTGACCCTCACCCTCGCCGAAGCCACGCCGCGCGGACCGGCCAGCACCTGGGAGTTCACGGGTGCCGGCGACCACCTCAGCGGCGTCGAAAAGCGGGGTGAAACCGCCGGGGCGCGGATCGCTGCCCTGCGCGCGCCCGACCTGAAGCGCCCGATGCCCAAGGCGTGGAAGGACCCAGTGGCCATCTTCAACGGTAAGGACCTCACCGGTTGGGAGCCCATCGGCAATGTCCAGAACAGCAAGTGGGTGGCTCGCGGCGGAGAACTGGTCAACGATAACCCGGTGGTGGAGGGCCCGCACGGGCCCGGTGCGGCGAACATCAAGACCACGCAGAAATGGCAGGATTTTAAGGTGCACTTCGAAGTCAACTGCCCGGAGCACGGCAACAGCGGATTCTATCTGCGCGGCCGCTACGAGATTCAGATCGGCACCGAAGGCGGCCTGATCCCTTCACACGAGATGGGCGCGGTCTACAGTCATTTTGCTCCAGCGGGAAATATCGGCAACAAACTCGGGGAATGGACCAGCTTCGACGTTACCTTCGTGGGCCGCTACCTGACGGTGCTCCGCGACGGCGTCAAGATCCACGACAACGTGGAAATCCCGGGTCCCACGGGAGGTGCGCTGGACAGCAATGAAAGCGAGCCGGGACCGTTCTTTCTACAGGGCGATCACCAGGGCGTGATCCGCTATCGCAATATCACGATTTCGGTACCGAAATAAGATAAAAACCCCTCCCTCACGGTCGGGGCTCCGATCAGAGCCGTGACCGTGAGGGAGCGAAGGGCTAGAACTGATTCCACAGGTACTGATTGTAGACAGCGTGGTGATACTGCACTTCGGGCGCCTTCACGATGGTTCCCAAGAGGCGCGGGCACCGGTCGGCCGAGGCCTGCTTCAAATCCGCATAGCGCCCCTTCACGTCTTCGCCCAACAGCGTCGTGGTCCACGGGGCGTTCTTGAAGTTCGCCAGCGCGTCGTAGATGTTGTCCGGCAGGTACCGCTCGGCGCCGCGCAGATTCTCAATCTTC
>JANYJN010000091.1 GCA_025358475.1 Candidatus Solibacter sp. | reverse complement strand
ACCGACCACCATTGGACCTTGTGCTCGTCCACGTTGGCTTCCAGGCCGAGCAATTCGCAGACGCGTCCGTACAGGTCGCCGATGGAATCGGGAGAATATTGCTCGTGCTCCAGCGATATTTGCGCGCCGCGCGCCTGCCAGCGCGAGCCGCAGCGGAAATCGCTGCCGCGATCCAGCGTCAGCACCGTGGCCTCTTCGAACGGCGACGGATAGTACGCCGACGCGGCGTGCGCCAGATGGTGCTCCACCACGATGAGACGGCTGTTGGGAAACCGCGCCCGCAGCTTCAGGTGAAAATCCGATTCCGGAATGGGACGCACTACCGCCACCGCGTCCACCTGCTCCGGTTTCGCGCCCGCCAGTTCGAGGCAGGTGGAAATGGCGTGCTCCGGCATCTCGTCGAGCCCGCCCCAGTGCGTGCGGCGCCGGACCAGTTTCGACTCCTCCACCGCGGCGGCCAGTTCGCCGTCCTTCAGCACCGCGGCCGCGGCGTCGCCCAACAGCCCGCCGATTCCCAGGATAATCATTTCGCCTGCTTACCCCGCTTCTCGATTTTCGCCCACGCGTCCTTCAGGGTCACCGTGCGGTTGAACACCAGCTTGCCGGGCGCCGAATCGGCATCCACCGAGAAGTATCCCAGCCGCTCGAACTGGTAGCGCGCGCCGGGCACGGCATCGGCCAGCGCGGGTTCCAGCTTACAGTCCGCCAGCACTTCGAGCGATTTTGGATTCAGGCTGGCGGTGAACTCCTGGCCTTCTTCCACTTGCCCCGGATCCTCTTTCAGGAAGAGGTTACCGTACATGCGGACCTCGCCGGAAACGGCTTGCGCGGCGGAGACCCAGTGAATGGTCGCCTTCACCTTACGCTTGTCCGGCGCGTTACCGCCATAAGTGGCGGGGTCGTAGGTGCAATGCACTTCTTCGATTTCGCCCGCCGCGTCCTTGACCACGCCGGTGCACTTGATGAAGTAGGCGTAGCGCAGGCGCACTTCGCGCCCCGGAGACAGGCGGAAGAATTCCTTCGGCGGATCCTCGCGGAAATCCTCCCGCTCAATGTAGAGCACTTTGGAAAACGGCACCTTTCGCGTGCCCGCGCTCGCGTCCTCGGGGTTGTTGATGGCCTCCATCTCCTCCACCTGCCCGTCGGGGTAGTTGTCAATGATGACTTTCAGCGGGCGCAGCACCGCCATCACGCGCGGCGCGTGCTTGTTCAGGTCTTCTCGCACGAAATATTCCAGGCGGCTCAGTTCCACCGAACCATTCGTCTTGGAAAGCCCGATGGATGCGCAGAAATTGCGCATGGCCTCCGGTGTGTAACCGCGGCGGCGAATGCCGGCGAGCGTGGGCATGCGCGGGTCATCCCAGCCGCGCACGTGGCCGTCCTGCACCAGGGTCAGCAGCCTGCGTTTGCTAAGCAGCGTGTAAGTCAGATTCAGGCGGTCGAACTCGATCTGCTGCGGATGATAGATGCCGAGGGCTTCAATGTACCAATCGTAGAGCGGGCGGTGATCTTCAAACTCCAGGGTGCAGATGGAGTGCGTGATGCCTTCGATGGAATCGCTCTGCCCGTGCGCGTAGTCGTACATCGGGTAAATGCACCATTCGCTGCCGGTGCGGTGATGGTCGGCGTGCAGGATACGGTACATGATGGGGTCGCGCATGTTGAAGTTGGGCGACGCCATGTCAATTTTTGCGCGGAGGGTGCGGGCGCCATCGGGGAATTCGCCGGCCTTCATGCGCGCGAAGAGGTCCAGATTCTCTGCGACGCCGCGATTGCGGTACGGGCTCTCCCTACCGGGTTCGGTGGGGGTGCCGCGGTACTGGCGGATTTCGTCGGCCGTGAGGTCGCAGACATACGCCTTGCCGGCTTGGATGAGCTGCACCGCCCACTCATACAATTGGCCGAAGTAGTCGGAGGCGTAGAACAGGCGGTCTTCCCAATCGAAGCCCAGCCAGCGGACATTCTCTATGATGGAATCGACGTATTCCGTCTCCTCCTTGCTGGGATTGGTGTCGTCGAAGCGCAGGTTGGTTTTGCCGCCGAACTCCGCCGCCAAACCGAAATTCAGACAGATGGATTTAGCGTGGCCTATGTGCAGATAGCCGTTAGGTTCCGGCGGAAACCGCGTGTGTACCCGTCCCTGAAACTTGTTGCTCCTCAGGTCTTCCAAAATGATGTCGCGAACGAAATTGGAGGGGCCGCTGGCCGGCTCGGGGTTTGGCGTAGTCATATTTTCCTATAGCTTTTCGATAGCCTGGGCGATGCGCGCCAGGCACGTCTCGCGGCCCAGCACGACGAGCGTACCGAACAGCGGCGGCGCCGTCTTGCGCCCGCAGACCGCGACGCGGACGGGTTCGAACATCTGCCCGGCCTTGACACCGAGCGAGACGCTGGCCGCGCGCAGCGCCGCTTCCAGGCCGTCGTGCGAGAATTCGGCGGTGGCCAGCACCTCGCGCGCTTTCACCAGCACGGTCTTCGCCATGGCGGCATCGCCTTTTTTCGGGATCAACTCGGCGCTAGGGTACGGCGGCAGTTGCTCCGCAAAGAAAAAGTCGGCCACGGTGCGCACGTCGCTCAAGAGCTTCATGCGCTCCTGAATCAGCGGCACGATCTGGCGCAGCTTTTCGAGATTGGGCGAATGCAAATCCACCGGCACGAACGGCAGCAACTCGCGCGCCAGTTCGTCCGTGGGCAGGGAGCGTATGTGCTCGGCATTCAGCCACAGCGCCTTGGCGTCGAAGGGGTCTTCCTCGGTGAAGTTGACCACCGCGTTGGCGCGATTGACGCCTTCCAGCGTGAAGAGCTCGACGATCTCGTCGCGCGACAACTTCTCGCGATCGTTCTTCGGCGACCAGCCCAGCAGGCACAGAAAATTGATAAACGCCTGGGGCAGGAATCCGGCATCACGATAGGTGGTCACACTGACCACGGGGCCGTGGACGCGCTTGGAAAGCTTCATCCCGTCCGGCGCCATGAGCAGCGGCAGGTGCGCGAAGGTGGGCGTTTCGGCGCCCGCGGCGTCGAAGATTAGCTTGTGCTTGAAGGCGTTAGAAAGGTGCTCCTGGCCGCGGATGATGTGGGTGATGCGGAGATCGGCATCGTCAGCGCAGTTCGCCAGGTGATAGGTCGGCATGCCGTCGCTGCGCAAGAGGGCGAAATCCTCGATATCGGCGAAGGCCTTGGTCTGATCGCCGTACACCGCATCGGCGAATTGCACGTGGCCGATGCGGTCGTGCGGCACGCGAAAGCGCAGGGCGAAAGGCTCGCCCGCAGCGGCGCGGCGGTCGCTCTCCGGGCGCGAAAGGTCGCGCATCCCGGCATTGAACAGCCAAGTCCCGTGTGCGCCGGATTTCTCGCTATCGCCACTTTGGGCAGCCGTGAAATCGCGGTAGGCGAGACCCTTCTCGAAGATCGCCTGCGCCACCTCGCGATGCAGGGCGAGGCGGTCGGACTGTTTGTATTCCTCGTCCCAGCCCAGGTCGAGCCAGCGCAGGCCGTCGAAGATGGAATTCAGCGACGCGTCGGTGTTGCGGCCCACGTCCGTGTCGTCGATCCGCAGGATCATCGTGCCGCCGGTATGGCGGGCATACAACCAGTTGAAGATGTAGGTGCGTGCGCTCCCGATGTGCAGAAATCCCGTGGGAGAAGGGGCAAAACGAACTCTAGGCATGGAAATTTCAGTATAACAATGTGACGCGTGAGGCCGTGCGGCGCTAGCCTACGGCACCATGACGATGGGCGCGCGCCAGAAGGCGAACTTCTGTGCCGCCGGATCCAGCACGCTCACCTGGCACGTGTAGCGGCCCGGCTGCAACTTGTCCAGCGGTACGCTGAAACGTATCGGCAGCGCCTTGGTCTTGGCGTCCAGGCCTTCGGTGATCTCTAGCGGCGCGGTTTCGAACGCCTTGACCTTACCGCGATAAAAGCTCACCGTGGCTACCAGCGGCTGCGTGGTCTGCGCGTCGGGCTGGTAGGCTTGCAGGAATACGAACATGTCCTGCTCCTTCTTGAACACGCGCGTCACGCTGGGCACCAGCTTCCGATTGTCCTGCACCAACGGATTGGCGGCGATCAGCTTCTTGTCTTTCTCCGCGATGGCCAACGCCGTGCTCAGATCCTGCCGCTGATTGCTCAGCACGACGCTTGAAATGGGAAGATACTTCAACTGCGTCGTCAGATCCGGCACCACGAACTTGGTTTCGAACGTCCCCATCTTGCCGGTTTCATTTTCGCGCGTCAGGAATTTAAGAGTGTAGGCGCCCGGCGGCAGGGTGAAGCCGGTGTCGTACGCCAGCGTGCGCTTGGAAAGGGTGCCGGCGGTCTCGCCCTTCAACTTGATCTCCTGGTAATCGCGGACGTTGCCCTGCACCGCGCCCTTGGAATCGCGCACTTCGCCGATGAAGTCGAGTTTAGTGGACTCGACGCCCTTGCCATGGGCCAGTTCCAATTCCGACCCCGGAATCTTCACCGTGACGGGCACGAAATAGCGGTCGCGTGCCATCCGGAAGTAGTCCACTTCCAGCGCCACGGAGAGGTCCGTCATCGGGTCGCCCAGCATAAGTGCTTCCTGTAACTGGCGTTCCTTGTCCGTAGAGTTGAACTTACCGAATTCCTTGCCGGCAAAGTAGCCCTGCCGGTAATCGATCTTGCCTATCTTCGCCTGAAGCTCGGGAACCGGCTGTAACTTGATGCGCCGGTAGCGGCCGTCGAGTTTCTCGTTGGCGCTGTAGTAGCCCAGGATGTAGTAACTGGAGATTTCCTTCTGCGCCTGCACGATTCCCAATCCGAGATCGTTGTTGTCCAGAAGCGCCTTGCCGCCGGTGTCCGCGGCCAGGGTGTAGAGCGTGTCCTGCGATCCCTGCAGGCTCGCTTGCTGGGAGCGCGCCGAACTGCCGCCGTACATCCCGCTGCCGCCCGGCGAACCCTTAGTCGCGTCGCCCAACGGGGCCGAGGCCACCAGGCCGCGCGCGTCGATGGGGAAGAAAGCCACGTTATTGCGGATCGCCGCGTTGATGGTCCCGCGCAATTGCGCTTCGTTGTCCACGCCCGTCTTGCTGACGCCGCTGGCGAAATAGACCAGCGCTTTCTTTTCCGGGAGAGCCCCCAGCATGCGCGCCGCCGATTCCAGCGCCGCCAGCTTGCGGTCCGTATTGAAAATGTTGAATTCGGTATCGTCGGCGGTGTACGCCGCGCCCGTGTCTTCCTCGTTATCCGCCAGGGTGGATCCATCCACCGCCAGATCGCTGCCCTCGCCGATGGTCAAGCTCTTGATTATCTTGGCCAGCGCGTCGCGATCGTCGGTGAAATCCTGCAGCACCTTCAGGTCGCTGGAAAACGCCATGATGGCCATCAGGTCCGAGGGCGTCATCTGCGTCTTGAGGAACTTCTGGGCCGCCGTCTGCGCACGGATCTGGTCCTGAATGGGCATGCTCGTCATGTCGAAGAACATTACCAGCAGGCGCCGATTCTTGTACTTGACTTCGCCCGGCCGGGAGGGCGCAATCTGGTTGGCGGTCACCGCCTTCACTGACGGCACTGCCGGCGCGTCTGCAGCCTTGGGCGCGGGCGTGGGCGCTTTGGCCGGCACCGGTTCCGGCGGAGTCGCGGCTTCTTCCAGTTCCTGATAGGTGAAGATTTTGATGTCCTGTTTCTTGCCGTCTTCGGTGATGTTGAAGTCGGCCGGCTTCAGACCTTTGATGGGGTTTCCGCTCTTGTCCTTCACGGTGACATCCACCACCACCAGTTGGGTTGTGGCGCCGAATTTGACAACGCCTTTGGGCGCCGCCGGTGGCGGGGTCTGCGCCGATACTACCAGCAGCCCGCTGAAGAGTGTAGCGATAATCGCGCGCATAATCTGCATTCTTTCCCCCGGCCGCTTAGAATCTGAAACGCAGCGTAGCCGTCATGCTGCGCATGTTTCCCGGATTGGAGAGCAGCCCCAGATTGTTGCTCCCGATGGTCGTGTTGAACCTGGCGAATGTCACGTGGTTCAGCGCGTTGTTGGCGTCGAAGCGCAGATCGACGCTCTTGCGCTCGGTCACCCGGAAGGTGCGGCCCAACGACCCGTTAAGGCTGAACTGCGTGGGTCCGGTGATGGTATCGCGTCCCGCGTTGCCCCACTGTCCGGCCGCCGGAATGGCGAAGGCCAGGTAGTTGAACGGCTGCCCCGGCGCCGCGGCGTTGACCGGCAACCCGGTCGCGTCGGCGCGCAGGCTGCCCGTGATGCCAGTGCCCGTCGTGATGGAGCGCACGCCGCCCAGCGTGGGGGTCAACGGCATTCCGCTGCCAACGCTGATGCTGTTGGTCAGCGTCCAGTCTTTCAGCAAGGTGCCCTTCCACCCCTGGATCAACATGCCGCCGCCGCGTCCCACGGCCGTGCTGTACTGCCAGTTCAGGTTCAACACGTTGGGCCGGCTGCTGCTGGAAAGGGCGCGCTCGGCCGCGGTGTCGTTGTAGTTCTGTGCCTGTACGGCGTTGTCGATGGCCCTGGAGTGGGTATAGATCGCGTTGGCCGACACGCCGTTGCGGAAGCGCCGCATCAGTTGGGCCGAAACGCCGTGGTAAATCGAGTTTCCGTTGGATTGCTCGTAGAGATATCCCGACTTCAGTCCATTCGCCAGGCCACCCGCGGCCGCCGAATTCGGCAGGATGCTCTGATCGAGGCGGGTTCCCTTGGTGCCGTTATAAGTCAAGGTGCCTACCAGCGAGTGCCCCAGATCCTGCTGCACCGATAATTGCCACATCTGGGCGTAGCCGATGCGGTAATTAGGGTCGACGGCGTAAGTGTTAGTGAGCTGATTCTGTCCCGCAACATACGAGAAGAACTGGTTCATTGGCACACTCGACGGCAACGCCGTGGCCGCCACATTGAAAGACGTGGCGAAGGGCGGCTGCTGCGCCATATTGTTGGCGATGGTGTTATACACCGAGGTGTTGTAGTAAGTGCCGTAGCTGCCGCGAATCACCAGGGTCCCTTTGGTGACGGGCCGCCACGCGAAACCGATGCGCGGAGAGATATTGTTCTTATCCGGCTTGACCAGCGATGCCGGCAGCGCGCCGGAGTACGGTCCGGATTGTCCGGCCTGCACCTGCGGGGCCGCCGCATATCCCGGCGCCACGTCCAGATTCGCCATCCGGTTGTAGAGCTCGGTAATCGGGGATTGGTAGTCCCAGCGGATGCCGAAGTTGAGCGAGAACTTCGGGCGCAAGCGCCAGTCGTCGTTCATGTAGACGTCGTGTGCCGCGGTTCGAAAATAGAGGTTGCCGTTGCCGTAGCGCAGCGCGGCGGTATCGGGCCGGCCGAGCAGGAAACTGGCCAAATCGAAACCCGTCCCCGTGGCGGCTACTCCATTCACCAGCTCGGCGGTGCTGGCCCCGGTGAAGGTGAACTGGCCGCGCGCGTTGGGGTCGCTTGCCCGGTTGATCTGCTGGCGGCGGTAGTCCATGCCGAAGGTCATGTTGTGCACGCCGTGGACCCAGATGAGGCTGTCGCCGATGCCGCCGGTCTGGTTGCGCGTCAGCGAACTAGCGCCGTCGCCGAGCCCGGCGTAGTTGGTGAACGAAAGGCTCGGAGGACCCCAGTTCAGCGGGGCCTGCGAGGTGTCGGTGATTCCCAAATCCGCCGCTATGTTGTCCTGATTCGCGAAGAACGGCGAGGTGACGTTGCGCGACCGGCTGAAGTTGTAGCGCAGGCTGTTGATCACTTTAGGGGTGAAGTTGTGGCTCCACGACACGTTCGCCGTGATGTTGCGTACCGTGCCGGTATCCACGAAATTGAAGATGTTGGGCGTCGTGCTGTTGCTGCCCATGTACCCGAGCCCGCCGCTCAAGCGGTCCTTCTTGCCGATGGTCTGGTTCAGACGCGAATTCAGGTTGTCGCTGTTGCTCACGTTGGTGATCGCCGCCTGGTAATTCTGCTTATAGCCGGGTGCGTTGGGGTTCGGATAGTACTTGAGCAACGCCAGGGACGTCGGGTCGAGACGGTTGGCCGGGATCACGTTGCCGGGGAACGCGTTCCCCGATAGCGGATCGAAAATGGTGACCGGACCCTGCTGGCCGACGGACTGCGAAAAATCTCCCGTGCGTTCCAGCAGGGTGGGCATGGTCACGGTATTGTTGGCGCTGTTTCGGGTGCGGGCCAACTGGTAGTTGATCATGAAAGTGCCCTTGGTTCCGTCGAGCAGTTTCGGGATCTTCAGCGGTCCGCCGAACATCAGGGAGGCGCGCGCCTTGGCGTACGGCGCCTTGGCCGTTTCCTGGCCGTTGATGGAATAGCTGCGTGCGTCCCACACCGCGTTGTCCAGGGTGAATGCGGCGTTGCCGTTGTACTGCATGCGCCGGTCCCGCCTCCCGTTGCCGAACGAAGCCACGCCGGGGCGTCTTATGGGACCGCCGCGTCCGGCGAAATCGCCGCCGCGGCCGCCGCCGGGACCGCCACCGCCGCGGCCGCCGAATCCACCGGCCATGGCACCGCCACCGGGTATGCCACCGCCACCCGCCATTCCGCCGCGTCCGCCCAGCGCGCCGCCGGTGCCGTCACCGCCCGCCGCGTTCAAACCGTTCATGCCGTCGGGATTGCCTCCCAGGCCGTCCATGCGGCCGCCCGGACCACCGAACCAATCGTTGCCTTGCGGCATATCCAACCCGCGGCTGACGCTGCCGGAGACCAGCAGCGACGGGTCGGCGCTACTGCTCAAGTCGGCCATCTCGTTCGCCGCCATCCCCGTATCCGGCGCCGCTGCCAGATCGCCCGAGGAGTTCACGTCCACCCGCTGGTAGCCGTTGGCCGCCGCCACCGAGGGCCGGCCGTTGGCGCCGTTCTGCCCGCGTCCGCCCTGCGTACCGCTTCCGGCATTCGCCTGTTGGCCGCGGGCCGCGGGGCCGTTGGCCGGAGCTTTCGGCGCCGCTGCCGTGGCGGTGGCCACCTGGGTTGCGACAAGAACCGCCATCGGAGCCGCGGCAGTCCCCGCCGCGTCCGCCCTAGGCGCCATGATGGCGCTCATCGGCAGGAACTTCAGATTCCATTCCGGCGCGGGTGCGTCGAAGGCAATACCGACCTCGTTAGAGAGCTTGGCGAAGCCCAGCATCTCGATTTCGATCATCCAGGCACCGGCGGCAAGGTCGGCGAACGAATACCGGCCGTTCTCATCGGTGGTGGTGAACAGTTTCTTGTCGCCGTTAGTGGCGCTGACAGAGGCGCCGGGGACGGGGAGTCCGCTGAATTTGACCGTGCCGTGGTGCTCCGCTGCCATCAGGCCGGCGACAGTAATCCAGGCGGCCAAAAGCCGCGCAAGACGAGTGAAGATTAGATTCAGTGACATGAGGTACTGACAGGTAGGCGCAGTCCACGCCCGAAATGTTACCGTGCCGGTGTGCCGCCTCGCGTGTCATCAGCCTGCGTACTGTGACGGTGCGTTGGAACCGCGGCAAACGCTCCCTCAGAAAGCTAGTGGGCAGGGGGAAGCGCCGACCCCACACCAACGTGGGACAGACGCTTTCGTCTGTCAACCCTGCGATCCCAGCAATTCTTGCTCAGCTTCTCCCGGTGGCGGCTCGTACGTCTATGTTAGGATTCTCACGATTGGGCGGTCACCCTAGTCCGCCCCGATTTGTCAGACTCTGACAAACTCAACCCACTTTGAAGCCTTCCCAGCGCGCCACCACGGCGCTTGCCAGGCAGTTTCCCAGCACGTTGACGGAGGTGCGTGCCATGTCGAGCACGGCATCCACGCCCAGCAGAATGGCAAACCCTTCCACCGGCAGGTGGAACGCCGTCAGCGTGCCCGCCAGAATCACCAGCGCGGCGCGTGGCACGCCCGCAACACCCTTGCTGGTCAACATCAGGGTTAGCATCATCACCAACTGCTCACCCAAATTCATGTGCACGCCGGCGGCTTGCGCCACGAACATGGAGGCTATGGAGAGATATAGCGTGCTCCCATCCAGATTGAAACTGTAGCCGGTGGGAATCACGAAGCCGACGATGTGTTTGGGCACGCCGAACTGTTCCATATTCTCCAGCGCCAAGGGCAGCGCGGCTTCGCTAGAGGCCGTGGAGAAGGCGATCAGGAACGGTTGGCGCACGGCCCGGTAGAACCCGCCCAACGGAATCCGCGCGATCATCACCACCGCGCCCAGCACCAGCACCACGAACAACCCGAGCGTGACGTACATGGTGAAGATCAGCTTGCCCAGGCCGAACAGCACCGCGACCCCTTTGCTTCCCACAGTGACGGCAAGAGCGGCCCCCACGCCGAACGGCGCCAGGTACATCACGTACTTCGTATAGCGGAACATGACTTCGGCCAGCGCGGCGCAGAACGCGACTACCGGCGCCGCCTTGGCGCCGATGGACGCACAAGCGGCGCCGAACAGGAACGCGAAGACCACTACCTGTAGAACGTCGTTGCGCGCCATGGCGTCGATGATGCTCGCCGGGAAGGTGTGCTCCACCACGGCGGCCAGCGTCGTGGGCGTCGCGGGGGCAAGCGAGTCGGCGGCGGTGCGCGCGATGGGGACGCCCTCGCCCGGCCGCACCAGGTTGACCATGCCCAATCCGAGGAACAGCGCGCAAGTGGTGACGATTTCGAAATAGAGAATGGCCTTGGCGCCGATTCGCCCCATATGCTTGAGGTCGCCGCCGCCGGCAATCCCGGCCACCAGAGTACCGAACAATAGCGGAGCGATGATGGAGCGGATCAGGCGCAGAAATACCGTGCTGATCAGCCCGAGCTGTTTGGCGAAATCGGGCGCGAAGATGCCCAGCGCCACGCCCGTCGCCATGCCGATAAAGATCCAGGCGGTCAGCGAAATCCGCTTCATCGTTCTCCCCACTTTAATTTCTGGCGCAGCACATCGAAGAACATCATGCGCGGCGGGCGGGTCAACAGCAGCGAATGGTGCGAGCTGTGGCACACCACCACGTCGTGTTCGCGGATGGGCAAGCCCACCTGCCCGTCGATGGTCAGGTACACGCTCTCATCGGGCCCGCGCGAGGTCACGCGGATGATGCTGGTTTCGGGCACCAGTACGGGCCGGTTGGTCAGCATGTGCGGGCAGATGGGCGTCAGGCAGATGGCGGGCACGGAAGGGAAAATGATGGGCCCGCCGGCGGAAAGCGAGTACGCGGTGGACCCGGTAGGCGTGGCGATGATCAGCCCGTCGGCCTTATAGGCGCAGACGAATTGGTCGTCCACGTAGGTGTCCAGATCGATCATGCGCGCGATGGAGCTCTTGGTGAGCACGGCATCGTTCAAGGCGTCGAAACTGGCCACCACTTCGCCAGAGCGCACCACCTCGGCCGTCATCAGTTTGCGTTTGGCGATGCGGTGCTCGCCGCGCAGGGCGCGCTCCAATTGGGGATACAGCTCATCCACGGTGATGGCGGTGAGAAAGCCCAGCGAGCCCAGATTCACCGGGAACAAGGGAATCTCGCGCCGGCCCATGGCGCGCGCCGCCGAGAGCAGCGTGCCATCGCCGCCCAGCACGATCAACATGTCGCAGGTTTCCGGCACCCGCTCGCGGGCCAGGCCAGCGATGCCCCCGGCGTAGACGCCGGTCTCTCCATCGATGCGCACCGTGATGCCGCGTTGGCGCAGCCATTCGATCAGCTTGGGCACCAGGTCGCCGGCGGCGGGCGAGTTCGGCTTGGACATGATGCCAACGGTTTTAATGACGGGCATAGAGGAGAAACTCCTTGTTCCCTTCGGCGCCTGCGATGGGGCTTTCGATAATAGCTGTCTCGAACCCGATTTCACGCACGGCCCGCTCGATTTTTTCGCAAGCCGCCCGGTGCAATTCCGGCTGGCGCACGATGCCGCCCTTGCCTACCTGGCCCCTGCCCACTTCAAACTGCGGTTTGATCAGTATAACCATTTGCCCGGCGGGACGTAACAATTGTGTTACCGCGGGCAGAATCAAGGTGACCGAAATGAAGCTGACATCGCAGCACAGGAAGTCCACCGTTTCGCCGATATCCTCGAAGAGTAGCGAGCGCGCGTTGATGCCTTCATGCATCACCACCCGGGGGTCCGTGCGCAGCTTCCAATCGAGCTGCCCGGCGCCGCAATCGACAGCGTGCACCTTCGCCGCGCCGGCTTGCAGCAGGACGTCGGTGAAGCCGCCCGTGGAGGAGCCGATATCGAGACAGACCTGGCCCGTGACATCCAGCGCGAAGTGGCGCAGCGCCCCCGCCAGCTTGAATCCGCCGCGGCTGACGTAGGGGGGGCGCGAGAGCACCTCGACGGTGCAATCGTCCTCCACCGAATGCCCGGGTTTGGCGGCCTTCTGCCCGTTGATGCGCACCTCGCCGGCCATGATGAGCGCCTGGGCTTTCTCGCGGGAATCGGCGAGACCGCGGTCCACCATCAAACGGTCCAGCCGTGTCTTCATGACTTGCGGTGGACGATGAGGTCGGCCAGCTCGTGCAAACGCAGCGCGCGGCCGCCGAAGGGCCCCAGCACCGCGTGGGCGCGCTCGCACTCCTCGCTCGCCATACGCCGCGAAACCTCCAGACCGTAGACTGCCGGGAAGGTGATCTTGTGCTGCGCCGCATCCTTGCCGGCGGTCTTGCCGAGCGCTTCCGACGATTCTTCCACGTCGAGGATGTCGTCCACAATCTGGAAGGCCAGCCCGACGTGTTCGCCGTAGCAGGAGAGCGCCTGGTACTGGGTTTCGCCGGCGCCCGCCGCATTGGCGCCCATACGC